>JAEYWK010000253.1 GCA_023431345.1 Pseudomonadota bacterium | reverse complement strand
ATAGATATGTGCTGAGACCGACAAGCCTTACCCCCTCCTTTGTCATCACGCATTTTGTATAGCCGGTGGCTCCGTAATTCGTGACGCCACGAATAAACTTGTGCGATCCGCATCGCCAAGCTACGATGCGTGGCGTCACGAATTGAGGCGGACGATGCAGGCCAAGCCCAAATACTTCGAAACGGCAATGAGCGATGCTGATCGTTCTCGCCTCTATCGCCAGCGCAAGGCAGACAAGGCTCAGCACACGACGGAGTTAATTGCGCTGCTGTATCAAGCCGCTCCGCCCGATGTGGCGGAACGCCTCGCTGCCGACGAGCGCTACAAGGACATCATCACGGAGGCGCTGCTACGTTGATTGAGGCAGTCGGACGGAAACGGTAGATCTTCCTTTTGCATTTTTTGCAATTGACAGCATACCCGCCCCAACATACGCTCATTTGCGGATTTTGCGGTAGAGGGCGAAGCGTCAGATGCGCGCACGGGATCTTGAACGGTTTCTAGTGGACTTAACGTGTTCCCACACGGCTGATGAGTCCGATGTGTCTGTAGAGTCCTCGATGCCTCTGACATCAACGCTACTGGATCACACGACACGCACGCTCCGCGGCACCAACTTTCTCCCAACCGGTGGGCGAGGATTGTCCGCCCCTCATATCGAACCGCGGCATGCAGCGGCAGTAATTGTTGGTTTGGCCGCCGCCCAACCAAGCTGGGCAGCTAAAACCGCTCAAACCATGATGTATCTGAGGAGCGTTGAAGATGGAGATTTCGAGACATTTGGCGAAGCCCTGACTGCAATTTTGTCCAACACACAGAATAGTTTGCAGATGAACAGCGTCGTCATTTGCAGAGGAAGAGCGCTGGCTTGGATCGAACACCTAGACGGTGGCCGTACTGTGTTCGGCGAAAGTGATCCGCACCGAGGCGTCGGCGAGATTCGCACAGAAGTCCGCTTTGGTGGGGAAATACTCCTTAAAATAGCGCAGGCGCTACAACAGCGATAAAACTCAAAACGCGACCGGACAGGAGGCTCCTACCCCTCCCGTCCGGCCTAACCACAACCCGAGCTGTTAGGGAGCTACGGACCATGGCTGGTTCCGAGAATACCACGACTCTGCCCACCGAAAGCACCACATCCGGCCCCGTCCATGAGTTGGGCCGATGGCTGGGCGCCATCATCGCCGAGGCCCGGCGCAACGACGTGCCGCGTGCCGGCCTGGACTGGAAGGCCCTCGCGACCCTCGACGCCCGCGAACAGGCGGACAATCAGGTGCGCGGCGCCATCGAACACCTCGTCATGTCCACCAAGGCGACCACGCTGGCAGATGCCGCCGTGCACGCCATGCTGATTCGCTACATCGCGGACGACGTCGAAGCGGCGGTTGAGAGCAAAAACAGGCACGCCGCCGAACGAAACCTCTGGCTCTTGGAACGCCTGGGCCGCTCCATCTTCGACGTGCTGGTGGAGGTGTCCGGCATCAACCCGTCCGAGCTGCCCGCCGACACCTTCTTGCGCGACGCCGCGACGCTCTGGCCGGTCACGTCAGTGGGTGACCTGTTCGCCGCTACCGCCGGGCTGCTGGAGGCCGAAGCGGGCAGGCTGGCCGCCGAGCCCACCCCCGCCATGGTCGAGGCGGGCGCCAGCGCGGCGGGCATCACGGCGGATCTGGCCCGGAAGGTGTGGGGCGCCATGGCCGGCGCCGCCCGCCCGGCGGGGGCGTGACGTGCTCGGGCTGCTTCATCGTTCAGGGAGGCAGGGCGCCGTTGTGCGCCCTGTTGCCCCCGTCGAGGTCCACCGGCAGCCGGACGGCTTCGCCCTGGAGTGGCAGCGGCACGTCAAGGCGCTGCGCCGGGCGCACGCCGAGTTCGGCCCCGGCTTCGTGGCGGACCTGAAGACCGCCGGCCTGCTTGACCGGTGCTTGGTCATGACGTCGGAGCGGGCGGACGGGCCGCTTGTCTTCCGCTTCGTCGGGCTCCCCACCATCGGCGTGTTCGGGCGGGAGTGGGCGCGGCGGCAGATCGGGAAGCCGCTCGAAGCCGATCCGTTCTGGGAATGCACGGCGCCTATGGCCGCGGTCTATGAGGAAGCTGCCAGCGCGGACCCGGTGTTCAACCGGTGCCTGCTGACGGGCGTGCTGCGCACCCCGTTCCCGTTCTGCCACATGGTGGTGGGCTGGCGCGATCCGTTGGGCCGCCGAGCCGTCGTGTCGGCGATCGATGTGTGACAGCAGGTAGAGGAAAGGCCCTTGTGCTTGGGCGGCAGGAAGCTACGGTTTGGTCTTCCCGCTGCCCAAACTAAGGCCTCGCCGAATGACGCCGCCCCGCTGGATGACCCGCAAGGAACTCGCTGCAGAGCTACGTGTGAGCGTGGACACAGTGCGCACGCTGGAGGTGCAGGGCAAGTTGCCCAAGCCGGTCTACTTGACGCCACGGCTGCCCCGGTACGACCGGCAAGCCGTCGAGGCGGCGCTGGGCGTGGTCCAGACGGACGCCGACGCCCGCTATGCCGATGAGGTGGTGGAGCGGATCGCGCGGGCAGCTCGACGCCCAAGGGGCGGAAAGCGTGCGCGCCGACAGGAACAGTGATTATCCCGCCGGTCGACGCAGCGGCACCACCTCGCCCTTGCCCTCGGCGGGGGCCGTCTTCGCCTTCAGGGCTGCCGAGATCCGGCCTTCCACTTTGTCCGATAGGTCCCGCAGAGGGTTGGTGTCGCGGTTCACGTAGCGCCCGGTCATTGCGAGCGTCTTGTGGCCCAGCTTGTCACGCACTAGGAAGGCATTCGCCCCCGTCTGGCCGGCGTAGGTGCCGACTGTGTGGCGAAGATCGTGGAGCCGCACGTCGTTCAGCCCAGCCTTTGCCCGAACGCGGTGCCATGCGTGTTCCAGGGTGCTTTTCGATAGCGGCTGATCCGGATCGGTGCTGCGCAGCACCCAGCCCGCCGCGGGCTTTCCCTCCGGCCCGCTGGCGGCTTCCTGCAGCTCGGTCAGGAAAGCGATGGTCTGGGCGCCGATGGGGTGGAT
>JAEYWK010000239.1 GCA_023431345.1 Pseudomonadota bacterium | reverse complement strand
ATTCCAGCGCCAAGTCGTACACATCCAGCCGTTCGTGATCGAGTTGCATCACGCCCCATCGGTCACGCGACCTGCTGGTTGCTTGAGCCTCCGTCGACTGCGCGGGCAGCTGCCCGCGGCGCGCGCGGGCCAGGCACGCGCCACAAACCCCGGCCTACCAGCCCCGATACCGCCGACGGCAACTTACGGACCGTCGGGCACGGGCACGGGCACGGGCACGGGCACGTTTACGCCGAGACCAGCAATTAGGGACACTCCCTAATCGAGCGGATGGGCAGAAGCGGCCAGGGTCTGCTCGACGACGGTGGGGCCGACCTCGAGCCTCACCGCGATGCGCCCCATTTCGCTGAGCTCTTCGGGGGAAACGACGCCGTCGGCCGAAGCGACGATCGTGAGGTGTTGCACGAGCTGCGCGCGGCGCGCCAAGGGCTGGCTGCGCGCGGCGTCGAGCTTCTCTTCGAGCTCCTTGCGGGCGGCTTCAACGTCGACGCCCGCCCACATCTCTTCGTGTCCGACGAGGCGGCGCACGGCTTTGACCTCGGCTTCGTGCACCTCACCGTCGGCGGCGGCGACGCTCACCGCGGCGCAGTAGAGCAGGCGCTTGAGCGCCTTGGCTTCGTCGCTCTTCTCTTCGAGGTAGCCCGGCTCCATCAGCTGCAGGTCGCGCTCGACGATCTCTTCGACGTCGCTGAGCGGTAGGTCACCAGGGCCGTAGCCGCTGAGGCTGCGGAACTGGTCCGATCTCGAATAGGCCACGACGGCGCGTACGCGCAGCGGGCTGTAGGGGTGCGTGCTGAAGCAGTCGAGCGTGTCGTCGTCGTCACGCGGCTTTTGACGGGCTTCGGGCGCGCTGGCGAGGGACTCTACCTGCTTCGCGTACGCCTCGAGATCGGCGCTGACGCGCGGCGACGCTAGGCCGCTCGCCAGCTTGAAGAAGCCGCGCGCGGCGGCCTCGGGCTCGCCCGCGCAGAGCAGGCCCGCTCGATCGGCCGAGTGCTCGGCGGCGCGCGCCCACAGGTACAGCTTCAGCGCGTTGCGGCGGCTGACGAGGGCGCCCGCGCGGTCTTCGATCTTGGCCAGCACGGGCATGGGGAGCCGGAAGTGGTCGAGCACCAGGTGCCCGAGCTCGTGGCCGATCACGAAGCGGAGCTCGTCGGGGGTGAAGACCTCGAGCACGCGCGACGAGAGCACGATCACGTCGGGGCTACCCTCGCAGCGCATGGCCGAGGCCTGGAAGGCAGCGTCTGCCCTCACGTAGACCTCGACCTTGCGCTGGTAGCCGAGCACGTCGCGGCAATGCGTCAGCGTTTCGGCTATCTCGGGGGCCATCGAGCGCGTGAGGCGCAGCGAGCCGGTCAAGAGCGACCGCCGCCCGTAGAAGCCGTAGCCGCCGTAGCGCTCTTCGACCTTCTTCAAGGCGTAGCTGACGTCCGACTCTGCCGCGAGCTCGGCGGCCAGAGATTGCTCACGCCTGGTTCGCAGCGCCTCGGGCTCGATGGGCATGTTCAGTTCAGGGTACGTACTTGATGGCGAGGACGTTGATGATCATGTTCGCGGTTTGCTCGTCGATGCCGAGCACGCGGCCCATCGCTTCGAGCATGGCGTCTTCGTCTTCATCGACGTCGCCGGACGCGAGGGCGATGTCGGCTGCGAGCAAGAACGCCTTCTGCTTCAGCTTCGGCGTAGACAGCTCTTTGAGCGCGGCGACGGACGCCTGCGGCGTCTCGAACTTTCGCACGAGCTTCTTGGCCTCGCCGATCAGCCCCTGGAACTCTTGGTCCGTGGTGTGCTTGAACTCAGGCAGAGAATTGGCAAATCCGATGATGACCGACGTCTCTTCGTCATCGAAGTTCCCGTCGGCGCCTGCCATGAGGAACATCGCGTGAATGAGCAGCACGTCGTCAGTCGGGGCCTTGGCCGGAGCCAGCCCCGCAAGCCGAGATAGTAGTCCCACTGTCCACTCTCCTTTCGTCCGAAGACGGTTCGTCCGAAGACTACGCCAGAGAGTAGTCAAGCATTCCCACGCTTCGCAAGCGACGCCAGGAACGAGCGCGCAGCGCTAGTTCAGCTTGGGCGGGATGGGCTTCGGGCTTCGCTCGAGTTTCTCGCCGGCCGTCGGTACGGCTTCACTCGCCGGGGGCGGCAGCTGGCTCGCGAAATGTCCGGAGAAGAGCTGCAGCACGCGCTCGCGCAGCCGCAGCGCGGCCGTCGTCACGTCCTGGAGCGCGGCCGTCGCCTGGGGCGTGCCGAGGACGGCCCGCGCGTGCTCGAAGCCGGTATGACGGCCGAGCGGCACGTACAGGAAGCCCAGTAGAGCAAACAGCCCTACCGTACCTTCGACGAGCCTGCGTCCGACGCTGCCGATCACGGCGGCCATCGTAGCGAGAGCGCGCGCAGACTGAGAACTCTTCGGCGATGGGCCGAGCCTCGAGCGGCTCAAATGCCGACAAAGCCCGAGTTTCGTGGCCACGCCGGACACGGGTCCGAAGCCGGCGGCCCGCGGAAGGGGGCGCCTCGGGGCTCGACTCAACGCGGCGGCTCGAGCGAGATCAGCGCGAAGCGCTCGGTCTTGACCTGCACCGGGCCAAGCGCCTGCGCGAGCGGAGCGCGCTGGTGCGTGGTCACGAGCCAGCGCGCAGGGCCGAGCTGGGCGCGCAGCTCGGCGACACCGGTCGGCGCCGGGCGCGCGGGTCTCCGCGGATCGTGGTCACGCAGCGGGAAGCTCGCGCCGTGACCCAGCGCGGCTTGAATGGCGAAGTAGCCGTAGTCGTCGGTGTCGAGCGCGACTTGGCTCGCGCCCATGCGGCGCAGGAGCCTTCCGACGTGTTCTTCTTCACCGCGGTGAGCGAACGTCGGCAGCAGCGCTGGCCTCAGCCACAAGCCACCTGCCAGCGCGAGCGGCAGCGCCAGCGCCGGCAAGAGCCAAGGGCGCTCTGCGCTCTGAGCGAGGTTGCTCACGAGGCCAGCGGTGATCAGCGCCAGGAACCAGAACACGGGCAAGAGCGAGCGCTCGGGATGGTGGGTGGCGGCGCCACCGCGCACATCGGCCGCGATCAGAAACACGACGAGCGAAGCGAGCAGCAGCACCGGGCGCCACGCGACGCCCGTGAACGGCGATTCGCCACGTCGCAGAGTCAAGCCGAGCGCGACCGCGAACACCGCGAGTAGCTCGGGCTCGAAGCGGACGAGCGCGAGCGGCGTGGCGAGCAGCGCGGAGCCGAGGCTGACGGCGTCGCCGCCCAGCGCTGCGCGGTACTGCGTGACCCGCGCCACGAAGAACAGCGCGTCGCCGTGCACGAACACGCCGTGCAGTAGCCAAAGTGCGATGGGCGCGAGCGCCGCCACCGCCGCGAGCGCGCGCAGCCGGTCGCGCTCTCGTCGAAAGTCTGCCGCCGTGACCAGCGCGAAGACCAGCGCGGGCGCCCACGCCTCGTAGCGCGAGAAGCACGCCGCCCCGAGCGCGAGGCCGCCGATCAGGCGTCGCCGCGGCTCAGGGCGCAGCAGGCTGACGGCGCCGAGCACCAAGAGCCCGGCCGTCGGCGCCTCGGGCACCGTCGCGGTCGAGAGCCAGGCGCCGTAGGGCAGCAGGGTCGCGCCCAGCGCGCCCAGCAGCGCCGTACGCGGCGCGAAGCCGAGCCAGCGCGCCGACAGCCAGACCGCGACGGCGCTCGCGGCGCCGAGCGTGACCGCGACGGCGCGCGCGGTCGTGAGCGAGTCGCCCAGCAGCCACATCGGCACGCCGTACAACCAGAACGGCAGCGGCAGCCAGCTCGTGCCGCTCGGATCCGGGCTCGGCTGAGCCGCGAAGCGCGCTGCGATCGTGACGCGAGCATAGTCGTCGTCGCTGATGGCGCGGAAGCCGCTCGCCATACAAGCGAGCGACACCGCGACGCGCGCGGCCGCTACCAGCGCTGCGTCTACGAGCGCGCCCTTGGCGGGCGAGCGCACGCTACTTTTGGCCGGCGGCGGAGCCTACGGGCACCGGCACGGGCGCCTTCTTCGCGAGCTCCAGCTTGCTGCGGCGCTCGAGCGAGTCGTCGGTCGATGACGACAAGTAGGCGAGCGTCATGCTCGTCGCGAAGAAGATACCCGCGGTGGCCCACGTGGTCTTCGTGAGGAAATTGCCGGCGCCGCGTCCGCCGAACACTTGCTGCGCGCCTGCGCCGCTCAAGGCCCCGAGCCCGCCGCCCTTTCCGGGCTGAATCAACACCACCAGCATCAAGAAGGCGCAGGCGAGGATGTGAATCACGGTGAGCGGCGTATGAATGATCTCGGCCATAGGGGGTCTCGAGCGGGGGACGGCAGGCTACTTAGCGCAGTTCGGCGGGTCTGTCTCAAGCGAGCTGAAATCAGCCGGCCGCCTGGGCGATCTTGGCGAACCCGGCCGCGTCGAGCGCCGCGCCGCCGACGAGCGCGCCGTCGATGTCGGGGCAGCCCAGCAGCTCCTTGGCGTTGTCGGCCTTGACGCTGCCGCCGTAGAGAAGACGAGTCTTTTCCGCTAGATCCGCGCTCAGGCCGGCGAGGCGCTTGCGCAGCGCTTCGTGCACTTCCTGCGCCTGGGCCGGCGTCGCCACCTTGCCGGTACCGATGGCCCAGACGGGCTCGTACGCGATCACGCCGTAGCCCGGATTCTTCAGCAGGACCTCCGCGAAGGCGTCGAGCTGGCGGAAGCAGACCTCCAGCGTCTTGCCCGCTTCGCGCTCGGGCAGCGTCTCGCCGATGCACGCGATCGGCTTCAGGCCGGCGGCGATGGCGGCGATGACCTTGTCCTTCACGGAGGCGTCGGTCTCGCCGAAGTACTGCCGACGCTCGCTGTGGCCGAGGATCACCCACTTGCAGCCGGCTTCGAGCAGCATGGGAGCGCTGATCTCGCCGGTGAAGGCGCCGCTATCTTTCGGGTACAGGTTCTGCGCCGAGACTTCGACGTGCGAGCCTTCGAGGGTGCTGGCCACGGCCGCGAGCGCGGTGAAGGGCGGTGCCACCACGACCTCGGCCGACATGCCCTTCGTCGCGTTCGCCACGTCTTCGGCGAGCTTCAAGCCCGCCGCGCCGCCGTTGTTGAGCTTCCAGTTGCCAGCGATCAGGTATTTGCGATTTGCCATGTTCATCCACGGAGGGCGTCGATGCCCGGTAGTCTCTTGCCTTCGATGAAAACGAGCGATGCCACGCCGCCCGTCGAAACGAAACCAATTTTGCTCTCTTGCTCGGCGCCGCCGGCGCGAGCCAGGCGCGCCATCTTGCCGCCCGTGACGAGCCCGAACGCCGGTGCCTCCCGGAGGGCCGCCAACAGCTCGCTCGAGCCCTGGGCAAATGCGGGGTTTTCCACGATTCCCAGCGTGCCGTGCCACAGCACGGTCTTGGCCGCCGCAAGACGTGTCCGGAATGTTTCGAGCGTGCGCGGGCCGATGTCGAAGGCGCCGTGCTGGTCCGGGATCGAGCCCACGCTCACGGGGCTCCCGTCCGCTTCGTCCGCGTTGCGAGCCACGACGACGTCGACCGGCAGTATCAGCTCGACCCGCTGATCACGCGCGCGGCTGAGGATGCCTCGGGCCAGCGCCAGCTGCTCGCGCTCCAGCAGCGAGCTCTTCATGTCGATGCTCTTCGCCGCGAGCAGCGTGCTCGCGACGGCCCCGCCGACGCAGATCGCTCCGCAGCGACGCAGCATCACCTCGAGCACCGGTAGCTGCTCCGACAAGCTCCGCCCGCCGAGTACGCCCAAGTACGGCTTGTGCGCGCTGGCCGCGACGCGCTCGAGCGCTTCGAGCTCCGCCTTGAAGCGATAGCCAACGCCGCGCTCTTTGAAGATGCGCGGGAGCGCGACGGTCGATGCGTGAGTCAGGTGCGCGCAGCCGAACGCCTCACCGACGTAGACGTCTCCGAGGCCGAGCAGCTTGCGCGCGAGCACGTCGTCGTTCTGCGCCTCTTCCGGCACGAAGCGCAGGTTCTCGAGCAAGCACACCTGACCTTCGCGCAGGTCGCTCACGACCTTGCGTGCCGCGTCGCCCAGCACCTCGTCGGGCAGGTACACCTCTTGACCGAGTAGCTCCGCCAGTCGCATCGCGACGGGCTCCAAGCTGACGGGCGGCTCGCCCGCGGCGCCGAGGTGGGTGACGAGCACCGCGCGCCCACCTTCGCTCGTGACCTTACGGATGGTGGGCAGGGCGGCGCAGAGCTTGCTGTCGTCGGCGACGCTGCCGTCATCGTTCAGGGGCACGTCGAAGTCGACGCGCACGAGCACGCGCTGGTGAGCGAGCGCCAGCTCGTCGATGTTACGAAACCCGTCGGTCGGGGGCATGCTGGGGCGCCTTATGCCACAAATGCGCCGAGCTTGCGGAAGCGCTCATAGCGATCGACGCGCAGCTCTTCCGGAGACAGCCCGCTCAGCGCCTTCAGCTCGCCGTAGAGCGCGGCGTCGAGGCGCTTTGCAGCGTCATCGTAGTCCTGATGCGCGCCCCCGGGCGGCTCTTCCACGATGGCGTCGACCACGCCCAGCTCCAGCAGGTTGGGCGCGGTGATCTTCAGCCGCGCCGCGGCCTCCGGCGCCAAGTCGCCGCTCTTCCACAGGATCGCGGCGCAACCCTCGGGGGTGATCACGGAGTAGTAGCTGAACTCCAGCACGAGCACTCGATTGGCGACGCCCAGCGCGAGGGCGCCGCCAGAGCCCCCCTCGCCGATGACGGCGCTGATGATCGGCACCGACATCCGCGACATCACCTCGATCGAGGCGCCGATCGCCTCGCTCTGACCACGCTCTTCCGCGCCGATGCCGCAATAGGCGCCGGGCGTGTCGACGAACGTGAAGATCGGCAAGCCGAAGCGCTCCGCGAGCTCGTAGATGCGGATCGCCTTGCGGTACCCTTCGGGGTTCGGCATCCCGAAGTTGCGCGCCATGTTCTCCTTCGTGGTGCGCCCCTTGCGGTGTCCCACGATGGCCACGCTTCGACCGTGAAATTTGCCGAGGCCGGCGATGATCGCCGGATCGTCGGCGAAGCGCCGGTCGCCGTGGAGCTCCTCGAAATCCTCGAATAGCCGCTCGATGTAGTCTTGCGAGTAGGGCCGGCTGGGGTGCCGCGAGAGCTGCACCTTTTGCATCGGCGTGAGCCCGGCGAACACCTCGCGAGCCAGGACCGCGGCCTTGTCTTCCAGGCGGCGCAGCTCGGCGCCGAAGCGAGGATCCGCGCTCGCGAGCTCACGGAGCTCGCGCACGCGGGCGACGAGCTCGACGACGGGGCGTTCGAAAGCGAGGACTACGGCCATGCGGTAGGGGCGTCGCCAGGGGGCGAAGCCGCGCGACTTTGGCGCGAAGCTCGGGTCCTGTCGAGGGCTTGGCGCGTGACGCGCGGCGTCGGGGGCCCGCGGGCCGCTCAGGCGCTGCCGCGGAGCTGCTCGGGTACCTGCACGCTCGGGTGCGCCCGCTTGATGTCGTAGATGCGGAAGGGCTTCTCTTTGCCCTTCAGCTGCGCGGCAGGCAGCTCTTCGGTTTCGAACCTGCCTCCGAGCTTGGCCAGCGTCTGCTCGCTCACTAGCACCTGGCCGGCCGAAGCGACGCCGCACAGGCGCGCACTCGTGTTCGCAGTGTCGCCGATCACGGTGTAGCTGAGCGCCTTGGAGCTGCCGATATAGCCCGCGACGAGCGGACCGGTGTGGATGCCGATGCCCATGGCCAGCGCGGGGTGACCGCTCTCGAGCCGCGCGCGGTTGAACCTGCCGAGCACTTCCATCTGCTCGAGCGCGCACTCGACGCTGCGCACCGCGTCGTCGCGGTGGGCCACCGGGGCGCCCCACAAGGCCATGATGCCGTCGCCCATGAACTTGTCGAGCGTGCCCTCGTGTTTGAACACGACCTCGACCATCAGCTCGAAGTAGTCGTTCAGCATCTCGACGATGCTGGCAGGGTTCGCCCCATCGCTCATGCGCGTGAAGCCTCGAATATCGGAGTTGAAGACCGTGCACTCTTCGACGAGCTGCCCGCCCTTCTTCACCTCGAGCTCACCGCTCATCACGCGCTGCGCTACGTTCGGCGAGAGCAGGCGGCTGAAGCGCTCGCGATTGACGATCTCGGCCTCGACCTTGCGGCCCAGGATGTTGATCTCGATGAACATGGCCGCCTGCGTCGCGATGGCGGTGACGATCTCCATGTCCTTCGGTTGAAACTGCGCGAGCGTCTCGCTGTCGAGCCACAGCACGCCCAAAATCTCGTCGTTGTGTAAGAGCGGCGCGACGATGGCCGAGCTGATCCGGTTCAAGATCATGCTCTTCCCCTTCGACGCCGCGAAATCCATGGCCGCGTCGTGGGTGAGCACGGTCGCTCGCTCGCGGATCACGTGGTTCATGATCGTCGACGACACCGGGATGGGTTGATTGGTGCCATCGCGGCGCTGGCTCGCCCCCGGGACGAGCTGGCCGTCGCTCTCCTTCAAGAAAATGACGCCGCGATCGGCGCGCACGAACTTGAAGATGGTGAGCAAGATCTTGTTGAGCAGGCTCGGGAGGTCGCGTTCGAGCGCGATTTCCCGCGAAAGCTCGTGCGAGAGGCGCAAGCGCTCGTAGTCGGCGGCGAGCTGCACCAGGTTCCCGGAGACGCTGTCGAAGGGCAAAAAGCCCTTCTGCGTCGCCGCGATCTGCGTGCCGATCTGTCGCGCCTTGTCGTTGATGTCGACGTTGGCGGCGGGCGGGCCCGACGGGCTGACCGGCGGCTGACCTTGCAGCGGTAGAGGGTGGAAGCCTGCGGCGGGCGTCGGGCTCAGCTGCGGCACCGGCACGCCCGAAATCGGGGTCATCGGCGGCCCGTACGCCCCGGGCGCTCCTACCGTCGCTGGGGCGCCCATGCTGACGGGCCCGCCGGGTTGCCATCCGGATTGCGGAGCTGGCGCTTGAAAGGGAGACGAAGGTTGGCCGTAGCCCGGCGGCGCCGGCATCGGACGGCCGCTGCCGTCATCGTAGCGAGCGCGCGTTTGCCCGAGGGCGATGTCGTCGCCATGACGTAAGTCGCGCTCGCCCGCGACGCGCTCGCCATTGACGTAGGTCCCGTTCAGGCTGCCGAGGTCGCGCAGGGTGAAGCCGTTCGCGCGGCGCTCGATGATGCAGTGCTCCTTCGACACAATCTTGTCGAGCAGCTGCACCGTATTGGAGGGGTGGCGTCCGAGCGAGTTGTGATCACGGAGCTCGACCACCTGTTGACCTTCAGGGGAGACGAGCAGGATTCGAGCCATGCCAGCCAGACAGGCTAGCTTTGCGCGGCGAGCAGCACAAGCGTTCTCGCTCCCCCGGCCGCAACCGCTCATCCTTCGCGATTCAGCTCGCAATTTCAGGGTGATTATCCGCGTCCACCCAGGCCCTGGCACGGTAGGCTCGGGTTTCCGATGCAGCATCTCCTAGCCATCGACCAGGGGACGACGGGCACGACGGCGCTCGTGATGTCGCGTGAGGGCAAGACGCTAGCGCGCGCCACGCGCCAGCTACCTCAGCACTTCCCGCAGCCAGGTTGGGTCGAGCACGACGCGACGCAAATCTGGCAGTCCGTGGAGGCCGCGATCGCCGATGCGCTGGCGGCGGCTGCGGTTTCGGGGCGAGACATCGCGGCCGTGGGCATCACGAACCAGCGCGAAACGACGCTGCTGTGGGAGCGGGACACCGGGCAGCCGGTCCACCGAGCGATCGTCTGGCAAGATCGGCGCACCTCGGGGCTTTGCCAGCAGCTGAAGAGCCAGGGACACGAAGCGCGCGTCCGCGCCGTCACCGGGCTCGTGCTCGATCCCTATTTCAGTGGAACGAAGCTGTCGTGGCTGCTCGAGCACGTCCCGGGGGCGGCTCCGCGCGCGGAGCGCGGCGAGCTCGCGTTCGGTACCATCGACTCGTACCTCGTGTACCGCCTGGCCGGCGGCGGCGCCCGCGCACCTCACGTCACCGACGCGACCAACGCCTCGCGCACCCTGTTCATGGATCTCGCGACGTTGAGCTGGAGTGAGGAGATGTGCGCGCTGCTGGGCGTGCCCCGGGCGCTCTTGCCTCGCATCGTGCCGAGCGCAGGCCAAGTAGCGACGACCAAGAACGTGGCGGGCTTGCCGGACGGCTTGCCGATCGCGGGTATCGCGGGAGACCAGCACGCCGCGCTTTTCGGTCAAGGTTGCCTCACGGTCGGTGACGCGAAATGTACCTACGGCACCGGTGCGTTTCTGCTGGTAAACGTCGGCCCGCGGCCCGTCGCCAGCCGCTTCGGCTTGCTGTCGACGCTGGCCTTCCAGATTGGGGGGGAGGTGACCTACGCGCTCGAGGGCAGCGTGTTCATCGCCGGAGCGGCGGTGCAGTGGCTGCGCGACGGGCTCGGCTTGATCGGCGCGGCAGAGGAGATTGAAGCGCTCGCGCGCAGCGTCCCCGATAGCGGGGGAGTCAGCTTCGTGCCTGCGCTGGCGGGGCTCGGCGCCCCGCACTGGGACGCGGAGGCACGCGGAGTCATCTGCGGAATCACGCGCGGTACGACGCGCGCGCACTTGGCAAGGGCGACGCTCGACGCCATTGCTTTATCCGTGAACGATGTGATGCAAGCCATGCGTGAAGATCTAGGCCGACCGATCGAGCGGATGCGCGTCGACGGCGGCGCTGCCGAGAACGATCTGCTCTTGGAGCTGCAGGCTGGGCTGTCGAGCCTGACGGTCGAGCGCCCCGCGGACCTGGAGTCGACCGCGCGCGGCGCCGCCATGCTGGCAGGCCTCGGCGCCGGAATTTATTCCAGTGGGAATGAAGCCGCAAAAATCGTCAAGCTGGACCGGTCTTTCCCTGCCAACATGAAGGACACAGAACGAGCTTCTCGGCTCGCTGTTTGGCACGACGCGGTCGGGCGAGCTCGCTCGGCGCGTACGTGACGGCGAGCCGTGGTGAAAGGAACAGGATCGATGTCGGACTCGGACAAGAGCGGTGGAGGAGCGGGACAACCGCCGCGCGACGTTCCGATCGATTGGGAGGCGCTCGAAGACGCGTTCGAGAACAACGCTCCCGAGGTGCACAGCTATTTGCATCTTTCCACGGGCGAGGTGCTGCGCGTCGTCGACGGGATCGCCGATCCGGAGATGCACCAGCGCATCGCCTCGGACACGAGCTACATGCGCATCGAGCCGGTCAGCTCTCGCGAGCAGTACCGCTGGATGGAGCGCTTCATCCCGATGGTGGAAGACAAGCCGCTGTCGGCCCTGCTCACGCAGGCCATCGACGGTAAGGGCGCATTTCGTCGCTTCAAAGACGTGCTGATGAGCCACGGCGCGGAGCGCGAGCGCTGGTTCGCGTTCCGCAGCGAACGGCTGCGCGTCTTCATGGAGGCTTGGCTCGCCGCCCACGCGCTCAAGCCCGTGCCGCGCGTCGTTTGGCCGGCGGAAGGCGCCGTCGCGCCGCGCGAGAAGGACAAAGAGGCGCTCCCGCAAGACGTCGCGGCTCGTCGCAGCCGCAACATCGACGCGCTCCGCAAGCAGCTGCACGACCTGATCGAGACGCTGAGCGTGCGTGACCTGGACAAGGTGACCGCGTTCGCGGAGTTCGTGAAGGCGCGTCGCGCCGCGCGCGGCTTCAGCCATCGTGAAGGGGCCACCGAGGCCAGCATCGAGAGCGACCCGGCCGCCTCGCCCGCCCCGCTTCCCGCTCCGGAGCCCAGCGCCGAAGTCGCGGTCGCGGTCGCGGTTGCAGACGACGAGGCGACTCCGTCGTCGCGCAAGCGCCCCGCCGCTCGCTGAGCGACCGAAACGCTTGGTGAGCGGGGGCGGAAGGCCTAGGCTAGATCGGCCATGCGCGTTCTCCGTCGCTCGCTCGTCATCGCGCTCGCCAGCCTGGCGAGCGCCGGTCCGGCGTGGGCGGAGCCGGTCACGGTGGACCGGGCGGTGGTGCGCTTCTACGCGCCGGAGACGGGCGGGGTCGACCGGCCGCGCTTCATCTTCGAGCGATTCTTGGCCTTCGAGGCCAGGCTGGAGGCGCTGGCCGATCAGCAACGCGGTAGCGAGGCCTACCGGGAGCGACACGTCAGCGCCGCCCTCGAGCGGCATGTGTCCGAGGTGCTGCTATCGAGCTTACGCATCGAGCCCGAGCCGACCGAAGCGGCCATGACGCGCCAGGTGGAGCTCGCGCGCAAGCTGCTCGCCGACCGTGTCGGCGGAGAAGCGGCGCTGAAGGAGGCGCAGCGCGCCGAAGCCATCAGCAACGCCGAGGTGTCGAGTCTGCTGCGACGCCAAGCGCGCGCCAGCCTCTATCTGGATCGCATGGTCGCGCCGATGCTGCGCCCGAGCGACGCGGAGCTCGAGGCCATCCAACGGAGCGCGCCCCTGGCTCTCCAGAACGAGCCGTTCGCGCGGGTTCGGCCGGTGCTGCTGCGCTGGTACGTCAGCCGGCGTCTCGGCGCGGCGATGTCCAGCTTCTTTCAAGAAGCCCGCTCGCGCGTCACCATCACGCTGCTTTGATCGAGGGCCCTCGCGGGCAGAGCTCAGTCACCACTTCACGTTGACGATCGG
The DNA here is from genome assembly GCA_023431345.1 of Pseudomonadota bacterium. Taxonomy (GTDB): domain Bacteria; phylum Myxococcota_A; class Polyangia; order Polyangiales; family Polyangiaceae; genus PMG-095. The sequence continues at coordinate 67,373 of JAEYWK010000239.1, read as the reverse complement.
TGGCTGCAGCTCGGCTTCCGCGTGCGACAGCGGCAGCGTCACCTTCACCGACGCGGAGCCGTGCTTTTGCTCCTTCAAATCGAGCCCGTCCACCTTCGTCAGGTCGACCACCGGCACGATCTGATCGGGGCGCAGCGCGCGCACCACCTCCGGCGGACCCGCCACCACCACGTCTACCGTGCGCGGCGTCGTGATGCCGCCGGTGACGCCCACGACCTCCACCGGGCGATTCTCGAAGCGGACCTCGCTCACGCGGCGCGCTACCGTGACCGAAACCGTGGCCGCTTGGGGCCCGAGGTAGCGCACACGAACGGGCGGCGAATCGATGCCGAGGCGACGCTTGTGGGCGCCCTCGCTCAGCCCCGACACGTCGAACGCCGACAGCCGCGCGAACTGAATGACCTCGATCGCGCTCAGCGGTCCGCTCACCGTGATCGTCTTCGGATCCACGTCGGGCTCGCCCTTGACCACGTAGCCGTCGGCGGGCTGGCCCGTGATCGCGGCTTGAATCGGGATCTGCCGCGTGGCCACGTCTTCCCAGTTCAGGTCGATGCTCGAAGGATCGATGATGGTGATCTTCGTCTCGGGCGGTAGCGTGAACATGCTCTCTTCGAACACCACCGACTCGCGTCGCCCGTCCCGCAGGTCGATTTCGACCGGGGGAATGCCGGCTTGGAGCAAATTGTCGATGGCGCGCGCGCTGCCCTGCAGGGTCACGTGGATGCTGGCCGGGATCGGCGTCATCAGCTCGCGCTCGGCCGAGGCCTGAGGCAAGCGCATCACGAGCGCGACCGGCACCGTTCGTTGCTGCTCCTCTTCTTGGCCGTGCACGAAGGCGAACAGGCCGAGCGCGAAGCACAAGGCCAGCGCCTTCAGCCCGACGTTTTCCGTCAGCGACTCTCGGACGAAGGCGAGCAAATTGGACAAAAACGCGCGCACGTCAGCTATCTCCGCGGGAATCACGGTCGCCGCCGCTCGGCGGGGCGTTCGGATCGCGCTCGCTGGTGGTGACGGGAGTGCGCAGAGGCGCGGCGGGGTTCACCGGTTGCGCCGCGCGCAGCGGAGCGGAAGCGGGCGGAGTAGCGGGGGTGATCGCGCCGCTCGTGCGCAGCGGCGGCGGCGGCTCGCTCTTGGTGCGCGCCAGCATCTCGGGCTCGGCGATCAGGCTGATGCGCGGGGGCGCCGCGTCCGGCTCACTGTCGCGAGGGCTTCGCGCGCTGGGGGCGCTCTCGGCCTCGACGAGCGGCGGAGCCTTCGACAGCGACTCCGGGGCCGTGTCGCGGACCGCTTTGTTGCGTCGCGACTTCTTGCGCACCTTCGGGCTGAAGATGGCGTCGAGCATCGTGCGCAGCTTGGGGCCATCCAAGTTGCTGGCGATGTTGCCGTTGAAGCAGAAGCTGATCGTGCCGCGCTCTTCGCTGACGATGACCACGACAGCGTCGGTCTCCTCGGTGATGCCGAGGGCGGCGCGGTGGCGCGAGCCGAAGCTCTCGTCCACGACCCGCCCCTCCGGCATCGGGAAGAACACGCCCGCCTTGGCGATGCGCAGGTTACGGATGATGACCGAGCCGTCGTGCAGCTTGTTCATGCCTTCCGGCAAGAACAGCGCGACGAGCAGCTCACGGGTGACCTGCGCGTCGAGGGTGTGCCCCTTGTGCACGCCCACGAACTCGTCGAGGTTGGCGTCCTGCTCGAACGTGATCAGCGCGCCGATGCGATGTCGCGCCAGCTCCGTCGCGGCCTCGACCACTTCGTCGATGACCTTCGTCTCCTGCGCGCGGGCGAGGCTGCCGAACCAAGCTCGGCTACCGACGCGCTGCAGGCCGCGGCGAATGTCGCTCTGAAACACCACCACGATGATCAGGAGCATGCTGGAGATCAGCGCCCCCATGACGCTGATCACGGTGACGAGCCGCAGCGCCTGAGCTACCAGGTAGAGCACGAACACGAGCGACAGGCCGAGGCCGATCTGCATCGCGCGGGTGCCGCGCAGCACGAGCAGCGCGCGGTAGGTCAGGTAGTAGACGAGGAAGACGTCGAGCGAGTCCTTCGCGAGCTGCAGGGGCGTGCGGCCGTCCCAGTAGGCGCGAACGGCGTCAAACATGCGCCGCTCCTGGTAGCGCGCCGGCCCCGCGGAGCCGTTCACTGACCGCCAGCGCCTGGCGCACGGCGAGCACGTCGTGCACCCGCAGCACCGCGGCGCCGCGGCGAGCGCTCCACAAGCAGGCGGCGATGGTTCCGCCCAGCCGCTGCTCGGGGCCGACGTCGTCGACGGCGCGAATGAACGACTTACGGCTCGCGCCGACGACGATCGGCGCTCCGAGCTCGCCGAACTCGGCCAGCCTCGTCAGGAGCTCGAACGACTGCCGCGCGTTCTTGCCGAAGCCGATGCCGGGATCGAACCAGATACGGTCGCGGCTCAGCCCGGCCGCTTCCGCCCGATCGCGAGCCGCGCACCACTCGCGGCGCACGTCGGCTACGACGTCTTCATAGGCGTCGTCCGGGTACTCGGAGAAGCCCATCATCGAGCCCAGATCGCCGCGCGTGTGCATCAAGATCAGCGTCGCTCCGGCGCGGGCCGTGACGCGGGCCAGCGCCGGGTCGGCCAGGCACGACACGTCGTTCACGAGCTCCGCACCCCACGAAAGCGCGCGCTCTGCGACGGCGGGGCTCGTGGTATCCACGGAGACGGCCACGTCACCCGTCGCGATCGCGTGCGCCACGGCACCCTCGATGCGCGCCAGCTGCTCGAGCTCCGACACGGGCTCGGCGCCGGGCCGCGACGACTCTCCACCGATGTCGACGATGGCGGCGCCCTCCGCGCGCAGCTGATCGATGCGCGCGCGCGCGGCCGCGTCGCTCTCGCTCCTGCTCGCCACATAAAAGGAGTCCGGCGTCGCGTTCACGACACCCATGAGCAGGGCAAGACGCCCGCTCTGGACAGACCGGATCTGAGCCGGGAGCGCTCCCACCCCTTGCCGGTAGCAAGATGCAGGCCAATCGGCAAGGATTTGCTGGATTTTCTGCGCGTCAGTCGAGGGTGACGTCGCAAACCAGCCCTTTGCGCGTCCACTCTTGGAGCCAGGCCCCGATGCTTCCAGCGAGCTCGGCCTCGGCGGCGGGGCTCGTGATGGCGCGCTCTGCGGCGGCGGCGAGCGATTGCCCCTCAGTGAGGGCCGCCAGCAGGGCTGCCGCGACGGCGCTCACCCGCATGTCCCAAAGCTTGAGCTCGCTCCGGTACACCACCAGCTGATGGGGAGACGTCTCCGGGATCGCGACCGGGTCCGCGGCACCTCGCAGCCGTCGTCGCAGATCGGCGACGGGGTAGTCGAGCGACAGCAACCGCACGCTCGGCGCCACGCGCAGCCGCGCTTCCCCGAGCCGGTCCTCCGCGACGGCAGCCAGCCGCTCGGGAGCGAGGGGCGCGCTATCGGCTGCGTCGAACACTTCGATATAGGCCAGCTCGAGCCGCGCCATGTCGAAGCAGAGCTCGCGATGGGGGAGCCAGGTCGCCCCCGCGATGAAGGTCGGCAGCCCCGCGCCCAAGTCGCGCAAGGTGTAGCTGCTCGGCGTGACCGCGCGCAGGTACCCTTCGACGAGCTGCTCCCAGGCGGCTTGACCCAAGATGCCGCCCAGCCCGGGGAAATCCTCGACGAGCGAGCTGGTGTGACGAAGCCAAAACTGTTCGCGGTAGATCTCCAGCTGCTCGACGGGGCTCAAGCGAGCGCTATCCGCGACGTGCTGGGCCGCAAGCTCCGCGAGCCGCGCGTCCTTGTGAAGCGCGCCGCCGTGGCGGATGGCGTCTGCCAGCGAACGCTGGAGCTCGGACAGCTCGCTGGTCATGAGCGGACGGCCTCGTGCGCGGCGGACTCGCGCGGCCCACCCTGCTTCCAGGCGCCCGTCGCAGGCGACGGCAGCGCCGCCGCCGCCGCCACGACGCTCGCGGCAGGCACGTCGCGGCCCGCTCGGCGCGAAAGGCCTTCCTCACGGGCCCGCCGCGCGCGCTCGGCCTCCGCGAGCAGCACGGGCAGCTCCGGGATTTCGTCGTCCCACTCGATCAGCGTCGACACGGGGCCGCACGCGGCGATCGTTTGCCGGTACAGCTCGAGCACCGGCTCGATCACGGCGCCGCGATGGGTATCGATGATGTACTTGCCCAGGTTGGTGTGGCCGGCGAGATGGATTTGCAAGATGCGCTGGTGAGGGACCGAGCGCACGAAGGTCTCCGCGTCGAAGCCGTGGTTGTAGGCCGATACGTAGACGTTGTTCACGTCGAAGAGCAGGCCGATGTCGGCGCGCTCCGCGACCTCGGAGATGAACTCCCACTCGCTGAGCGTGCTCGAGCGGTAAGTGAGGTAGCTGGAGGTGTTCTCGAGCGCGAACGGCACCTCCAAGAAGTCTTGAATCATCCGTGCCCGGACCACCGTGCGTCGCACGGCTTCGGGCGTGTACGGGACGGGCAACAAATCGTGCAGGTGCGCGCCGCCGGCGCCGCTCCAACAAAAGTGGTCGCTGACCCAGGGGGTTCGGGTTCGTCGCGCGAGCGCCTTGAGCGACGTCAGGTACGCGCGGTCGGGCTCGTCGGGGCCTGCGATGCCGAGCGAAACACCGTGCTGCACCACCCGGTAGTGCTCGAGCACGCGCCCGAGGTGATAAAGGGGCTTGCCGCCCTGCACCATGAAGTTTTCGCTGATGATCTCGAAGAAATCGAGCTGCGGCCGCGTTCGCAGGATCTCCGCGTAGTGCGGCACTCTGAGTCCGACGCCGACGCCCAGGTCGAGTCGGTGGCGCGAGAAGTCGTTCATGGCAGTCCGCGGCGTGGAGGGTGATGTCGCGAGTGAGGCGGGCCCCGAGGGCGCCAGCAAGCCACCCGCTGTCTCGGCGTCCGCTGAGCTCGGGGTAAGCTCGAAGCGGCGTACGCGAGCACGCGCCTCGAGCTGAGCGAGCGAAGCCAGGACCCAAGCCCAGCGGGTGGGCTCAGCGTGCGCTCAAGCGGGGCTGCGGGTCACTGCGGGCAGTGGCCGTTGCAGCCGCCCTTGCCCTTGCACTCGTTTTTACCCGCGCAGGCGTTCGCGTCGGTCTTGCAAGCGCCCTTGCCCTTGCACTCGTTCCTTCCCTTACAGCACTCCTTCCCGCCCGCGGCGTCCGCAGCCGGCTCGGCCCCGTGGGCATGAGCGTCATCCGCTGCGGGCGCGTCGGGCATGTCGGCGGGAGCTTCGGCCGCGGGCGTCTCGGGGGCGGGAGCGCTGCCACCGCAGGCGGCCACTGCGCCCACCATCAAACCCGCAGACGCCGCAGACAAGATCGACTTGGAAAGACTGAAAGCCATTGCCACTCCTCTTCTTCAGTTGTTGCTCGAGACGGCGAGCCGTCGTCGGCAGGGTTGCCCTGCGCTGGCCGGTGTATGCCGGAAGGCACGCGCCGGTTTCAGCGGGTGCGTAGTTTACCTGCTAGGCTCCGTCGTCCGCCACTTTCCCAGGCGGTCGCTGCCTGACTACGAACGGCCCTCGCGCCGGATCGCGACCCATCATGTGGACGAAAGCCTCCGACGCTCGTGCCTTCTCCGACCGCCGCGCCCGTCTTACCGAGCAGCTGACGCGCCCCGCGCTGCTGATCGCCGGCCACTCGCGGCCCCGCAACTTCGAGCACAACCGCTTCCCCTTCCGCGCCGAGAGCCATTTCCTCTACCTCGTCGGTCGCTCGATCGAGGGCGCCGCGCTGTTGATCGCCGAGGGCAGGGCGACGCTCTTCGCTCCCCCCTCCGACCCGGAAGCCGAGCTGTGGACGGGCCCGATGCCGTCGCTCGACGACTGGTCGCAGCAGCTTGGCCTCGAGGTTCGCTCCATCGACGAGCTCGAGGGGAACGCCGAGTGGATGACACTTCCGCCTCAGGACTGGGAGTCGGCCCTCTGGCTGTCGGAGCTGCTCGATCGCGACATCGACCCGGGCAGCGGCAGCGAGCTCACCGGCGCCGACCTCGAGCTGGCCGACGCCATGATCGCCTTGCGGCTCCGGCACGACCTCGCCGCCATCGAGCAGCTGCGGGAAGCGGCCATCGTTACGGGGCGCGCTCACGTTGCGGGCATGCGCTCGACCCGCAAAGGCGAGCGCGAAGCCAACGTGCGCGCCGCGATGGAAGCCGAGATCACGGCCGCTGGCTGCAGCACCGCCTACGGCTCGATCGTCACCGTGCACGGCGAGGTGCTGCACAATGACCGTCACGACGGCCTGCTCGGCCCGAGCGATCTGGTGCTGGCCGACGTGGGCGCGGAGACGCCGGAGGGCTTCGCGGGGGACGTGACGCGCGTTTGGCCCGTCAGCGGCAAGTTCTCGCCCACGCAGCGAGCCCTGTACGAGGTCGTGCTCGCGTCGCAGCTCGCGGCGATCCGCGCCGTGAGACCCGGCGTGCGCTACCTCGAGGTGCACCGCGTCGCTGGGCTCACCCTGGTGGAGGGGCTGATCGGCCTCGGGATCTTGCGCGGCAACGCGGCCGACCTCTACGAGCGCGGCGCCGCGGCCCTGTTCTTCCCTCACGGCGTCGGTCACTTGCTCGGCCTCGATGTGCACGATCTCGAAGATCTCGGGGATCGCGCCGGCTACGCGCCGGGCCGTGCACGCGCCGAAGCCCCCGGTGACCGCTACCTGCGGCTCGATCGCGACCTCGAGCCGGGCATGTGCGTCACGATCGAGCCCGGCTTCTACCAGATTCGTCGCATCCTCGAGCGGCCGGGGGAGGTCGGTGAGCTCGAGAGCGTCCTCGCTCGCGACGAGCTCTCGCGCTTCGCAGACGTGCGCGGTATCCGCATCGAAGACGACGTGCTCGTGACCGACTCCGGCGCCGAGGTGCTCAGCCGCGCCGTGCCGAAGTTGGTCGACGACGTCGAGCAAGCGATGCGCGGCTAGCTCAGATGGCGGCGCGCTCGAGCCGCGCTTCGGCTGCCAACACCGTCTCGCGCAGCGCTGGATCCACCGGAGCCGTCGTCGCGACGACGTCTTCGGCGGAGGCGCCCGCCGTGATCGCGGTGCGCGCTTCGGCGGAGCCCGTGAGCAAATCGAAGGCGGGAATCGTCGCTTCGAACTCGTAGGGCGTGGTGCGAAACTGGAACGTCTCCGGAGCCTGCGCGCGCGCCAGCGTGATGAGCGTCAAGTACGTCGCTACGGGCCGGAACAGCGCCGGGTTCGTCACGTGAAGCATCACGCCGCTGCAGCGCTGGCCGGCGTGCTTCTCGAACGTCGGCTTGAAGGTGACGGGGCGCACCAGCACCCCGGGCGTGCCCGCTTCGCTGAGCGCTTGCGCCAGGGCTTGGCCGTCGAGGAAAGGCGCGCCGACCAGCTGGAACGGAGCCGTGGTGCCGCGGCCTTCCGACAGGTTCGTGCCTTCGAGCAGGCAGCCGCCGGGGTACACCAGCGCCGTCTCCAGCGTCGGCATGTTCGGCGACGGCATGATGAACGGGCGCCCCCAGGCTTCAGCCGTGCGTTGTCGCTCCCAGCCCAGCACCCGCGCCACCGACAGCGCACCTTCCGGTCCGAGCGCCAGCCCGTCGCGCTCGAATAGCTGCGCGAGGAGCTCGCCGAGCGTGAGGCAATGACGGATCGGAAACGGCTCGAGGCCCACGAAAGACAGGAAGCCTTCGCGCTGCGGCGCGCCTTCGAGCAGCGCGGGATCGCCGGAGATGGGGTTGGGCCTATCGAGCACGACGGTGTGAATGCCCTTGGCGGCGGCGGCGCGCGCCGCGAGCAGGGCCGTCCACACGTACGTGTAATAGCGGCTGCCGACGTCGGCGAGATCGATCACGAGCAGCTCGATTCCCTCCAACTCCTCCGGTGTGGGTGAGAGCCGCTCTTTGGTATCGCCGTACAGGCTGATGACGCGAGGGCCCGACGCCTCCGCCGACGGAGCCGCGTCTTGGACGGGCTCTTCGGCTTGCGCGTCTGCGTCCAGGCCGTGCTCGGGCGTGAAGATCACTTGCGGTGAGGCGCCGAGCTCCTCGAGCACCGTGAGCAAATGGCGGCCGCGCCGGTCGATGGCCGCGGCGTGAGTGAGCACCGCGAGGCGCTCCCCGCGCAGGCGGCGGCGGAGGTTTCCGATCTGAGCGCTGTAGAGCTGGTCCAAACCTGCGAGCATGGGGCTGCGTGTATATCCCAAGCCGCTCCGGCATGGCCACGCCGCGACCGCTCCGGCTGAAGATGTTGCGAGGTTCCGGCCCGTGGGCTAAACTTTTTGCACAGTGCGTCGAGTTTTGGTCGTCGATGATGAGGAAAACCTGCGGGTCGTGCTGCGCACGCTTTTGCGAAGGCACGGCTACGAGGTCGAAACGGCGTCGAGCGGGGAAGAGGCGCTCGGTATGGTCGACTCGTTCGGGCCCGACGTGGTGCTGACCGACGTGCGCATGCCCAAGATGGGCGGGCTCGACTTGCTCTCCACGCTGAAGGCAAAGGGCAACGACGCGACCGTGATCGTGATGAGCGCCTACGGCAACATGGACCTCGCGCTCGACGCGATGAAAGCCGGCGCTTACGACTACGTGCAGAAGCCCTTCAAGCCCGACGAGGTCGTGCTGGCGCTGCGTAAGGCCGAGGAGCGCGAGCTGCTGCGGCGCGAGAACCGAGCGCTCCGAGACGAGATCCGCAAGGAGCACCGCTTCGAGGACATCCTCGCCAAGAGCGCGCGCATGCAGGAGATCTTCCGCACCATCTCGAAGATCGCCGAATACAAGACCACGGTGCTCGTCACCGGCGAGAGCGGCGTCGGCAAGGAGCTGGTCGCGCGCGCCATCCACCGGCGCAGCACGCGCCGCGGCGGCCCCTTCGTGGCCGTCAACTGCGGCGCCATCCCCGAGAACCTGCTCGAGAGCGAGCTGTTCGGGCACAAGAAGGGCGCCTTCACCGACGCCGTGCACGACCGGCGTGGCCTCTTCGAGGAAGCCAACACCGGCACGCTGTTCCTCGACGAAATCGGCGAGCTACCGCTGGGTCTGCAGGTGAAGCTGCTGCGCGTGCTCGAAGACGAAAAGATTCGCCGCCTCGGCGAGGCGCGAGATCTGCAGGTCGACGTGCGCATCATCACCGCTACCCACCGGGATCTGCACGCCGAGACCAAGGCCGGCCGCTTCCGCGAAGACCTGTTCTATCGCTTGAACGTGCTGCCCATTCACTGCCCGCCGCTGCGCGAGCGCCGTGACGACATTCCGCTGCTCATCGACCACTTCGTGGCGAAGAACAACACCCGCCTCGGGACGTCGATCCGCGGCCTCGACACGGAGACGCGGCGTCTGCTCTACGAGTATGCCTGGCCCGGCAACGTGCGCGAGCTGGAGAACACGATCGAGCGCGCGATGGTGCTGGCGGAGGGAGAGCAGATCATCGCTGCCGACTTGCCGGAGCGCATCCGCGAAGCGCGCGACCCGGTGCAGGTGCAGCTGGCGAGCGGTGAGCTCTCGGTCAAGAAGACCACGCGCATCATCGAAGAGATCCTGATCCGGCGCGCGCTGCAAAAGACCAAGGGCAACCGCACCCGCGCCGCCGAGGTGCTGGAAATCAGCCACCGCGCGCTGCTCTACAAGATCAAAGACTACCAAATCGTCGATCTGTAGCGCGTCGCCGCGGTGCCGCGCTGCCGCTCGTCGCCGCGGTGCCGCTCGTCGCCGCAGTGCCGCTCGTCGCCGCAGTGCCGCTCGTCGCCGCGCTGCCGCTCGCCGCGGAGCACGGGCTGGCCCTCGGCAGGGTCAAAGTGGTCCAACGGGAAGCCTTGCGTGAGCGCGTGCGCGACGTTTCGGGCAACGCGCGGCGGCGCCTTCCAGCGCCGCGTTCGACGCCAACGGCTTTTTTCGGATTGGAGGTACGCGGGACCGCTGGCGAGGCCAAAGGGCGTCGAAGAGCGCGAAAAACCTCGCCGTCGTCCCGTCTTCCTGTTGTTTCGCTCGCGTCCGCTCGATTAGGATGCGGCGCCATGAAGCGCGTAGCTCTGGGTGTGTTGGTTCTCGGTGTTTCGACGGCATGCGGTCCGAGCATGGAAGCGGATCACGTGAAGACGCCCGACGAGCTGATCGCCGAGCAAGAGGCGGCGGGCGCCGAGCAAATGAGGAATCAGCGCGACAGCGACGCCTACGATACGAGCAACGAGACGACGGACGAAGACAAGCGCCGCGGCTGGGACGCCAAGCAAGGCGAAATCGAGATGAGCCGCGCGGCGAACTCGGCCGAGAGCTGTCCCGAGTCGGTGACCGAGAAGAGCCCGAAGGGCAAAGCGACGGTCGCGGTCACGTTCGGCAACGATGGCCACGTGAAGTCCGCCACCATCTCGGACCCGTACGGCGAAAGCACCGCGGTCGGGAAGTGTGTGCTGCGCGCGCTCAAGGCCATCATCGTGCCGTCGTACGAAGGCAGTGAGCAAACGCTGAACTGGGAGATCGACCTGACGGGCGCCAAGAAATCCGCCCCCATCGGCGGCTCGTCTAGCGAAGAAAAGTAACGGCTTCGGCTTCGGCGTTTTGCGCTTGGCGCGTGACGGGGTCCATGGAAGAACCAGGCCCCGTGTCGGAGAACGAGCAGATTTTCGATCCGGCGCTGCGCGCCGCCAACCTGGCCCTCTCCGGTCGCAAGCGCCGCGAGGTGAGCCGCATCGCCTCGATCGAGCTGCGCTTCACGGACGCGCGCAGCGGCGCGTGGGAAGCGCTCGCGATGATTTCGGTCGCCGTCGCGACCGTCCTCTGCGTCATCGGCGTCTGGTTCCTTTAGGCCGCGGCCGGGATGCCCGCGCGGGCCCTTACCGAAACCGCGCCTTGCCTTTCGCTTCCCACCACTCTCGGTAACGCGTCTGAGCCTTCTGCCGCTCCAGCAGCGGCAGGTCGTCGTAGTAGCCGAAGTACTCCTTCGTCGTCGACTTCAGCTCGTCGCCAGCGGCGCGGCGAATATCGGTCGATTCGTGCATCAGCGCATCGATGAGCCACTCGATGCGGTGCCGCGCGGAGTTTTGCCGCCACCATTCTTCCCAAGCGGCCGCGGAGAGGCCGTAGTCCTGTCGCGCCAGCACCACGAGCGCCCAATGCGCGGAGCGAACGATGTCGCTCGAGCGATCTTCCAAGAGCCGGAGCACGGTGGGGACGGCGCGGCCGTCGCGCAGGTCGGCGATGGCCTCGATCAGCGCGTGTCGTTGAACTTCGGGCCGCGACGACTCTCCCAGCAGATCCGCCAACCCTGCGTGGATCATCGAGCGAGCTTCGACGTGATTCTGCATCAGTCGGCCCGCTGCCAGCGCCGCGCGTCGCACCTCTTGCTCGTCATCGATGAAGCGCCGCACGATGGCGCGCGCCGCGTCCTCGCCTGGCATCTCGCCGAGCAGGCGCGTGGCCCAAGCGCGCACGTTCGGGTCTGCGTCGGCGGTGCGTACCACGAGCACGGGAGCAGCCCGCACGCCGATGCGCGCCAGCGTGCGCAAGATCGGCCCGCACTCGGAGGCGCGCGAAGGGGCGCTGCCGACGCCTCTGCGCAGCTCCGCGGTGATGGGGCCTGGGAAAGCTCCTGCGAGCACCGCGATCGCCGGCTCACCCAGCTGCACCAGCTTGTCACCCGCCGCTGAGCTGCCAGCGAGTAGCTGCTCGAGCAAAGCCTGGCAGTCGTTGGCCAGGTCGACGATGACGGTGGGGAGCCGGAGCTCTTCCGAGCGATTGGCCATCGGCAGCGGCCGCGCGCTGTGCGCGAGCGAGCGCGACGCGGGCGCGAGCGGAACGCCGCCGCTGTCGGGGGGCAGGTCGAGCTCGTCTTCGAACGCGCCTGGGCCGACGGAGATCTCGGGCGCTTCGGGGGAGCCGGCGGCCTCCGCCGCCAGGGCGTCTTCTTCACTCTGCTCGCTGACCTCGAGCGAGGGCCCTTCGTTCATCGGCTCTGGGACGAGCTCGAGCTTGCGGCTCTGCGTACCCATGCCCGGCTCCGTGCCGCGCTCGCGCGGCCGGAACGTCAAATCCCAACCTTCTTCCAGCGGATCGCCGCTGGGAGCTGGCGGTGAAACGACGGGGGCATTCGAGGCGGGCGCGAGCGCAGCCGGCACCACGGGAGCATCAGCGGCGCGGGCGGGCGCGAGCGCAGCCGGAGAGAGGGGAGCCTGCGACGTGCGCCCTGGCGCGAGTGAAGCCCGCGGCGCTGGTGGCGCGAGCGAGCCGTGGGCGGGCGTCTTCGTGCGCTTCAGCTCGCCGACGGCGATCACGGGGCGCGCCAGCCCGGACGCGCGCGAGCTGGGAGGCCGTGACGAGACGGGCGGCTCCTCCACGCCGAGCGCCGATGCCAGCGCAGCCGCCCGCTCCTCGGGCCGTGGCAGCGGCGCGTTCCTCGGCCGTAGCGGCGCGCGCGGCGGAATCGAAGCTGCGGACGATTGCTTGCGCTTCAAGATCAGGTGCTCGAGCGCGCTCGAGACCAGCGGCGCGAACGAGATCACCTGACCCACCGCCTCGAGCTGCACGTCGCGGTGCCCGTGATCGCCGTAAAAAACGAGCACCGTGCGCTTGCGGACGCGGATCGGCAGCATCAGCGTTTGCGGGCCAGGGCGGCGGTCGAGGTCACGCGCGAAGGCGCCGTCGAGCCCGCCTGCTCCCAAGCGCACCAACGAGAAGCGGTCGGTAGCGGCGGCGCGTGAGAGGGAGCTCGGTAGCTCGAGGGGGATACCCAGCGAGAGCACACGCGCGCGCGGTGCCCCGGAGCCGGCCGCGTCGCGGCCTTCCGCCAGGTCCCCGTGGATGGCGAACAGCGCCGCGTACTCGAAGTATTGCGATGCAAAATCGAAGAAGGCGCGCAGCACGTCATCGCGGTCCTCGGCTTCGAGCAAATCACGCTCGGCCATCGCGGGCGTGTAGGGTCCGCGGCGGCGTGGCTTGGGTTCCTTGCGCGTGAGAGCGCTGAGATCCAGCTGGCTACGATCCACGGTGAGCGAGCGCTGGCTCACGGCTGGCCGCTCCTCGAGCGGTAGCGCCGACGTGCGCTCCGCTGGCGGCTCGGGTTCCGGCACCGACGTCCGCTCCGGTGGCGGCTCGAGCTCCGCCGCGGGCAGCGACGGCTGCTCCGGTGAGGGCTCGAGCTCCGCGGGCCTGGGCTCGGGGCTAGGAGGCGAGGGGGGCCCCGGGGCTACGCTCGGGTTGGGGTCCGGTCGACCTGCGAGCTGCGCCAGCAAGCGGTCCGCGCGCTGTTCGAGCGGCAAGGCGTAGTCACGCGCCAGCGCTTGCTGGATACGGATGGACAGCGCGATGCGCTGCTCGATGCGCAAGCCCAGTGAAAATCCGAGATCGCTCTCTACCTCGCCGGGCAAGGGCTCGCCGACCGCGACCACGAGCGTGTCGTCCTGCTGCTCCAGGGGGTACAGGTTGAAGCGGCGTGCCAGGTCGCGGGGGACCAAGCGCAGGACGCTCGGGCCGGCGCTCGGCAGCTCACCCGCCGGCGCCGCCGCGACCTCGTAGGTGTCAGACAGCAATCGGGCCAGCTGCTCTTCGCTGACGAGGGACAGCTCGAGCAGGTTGGTGAGCAGATCACCGCCGTACACTGCTTGGCGCGCCAACGCGTCTTCGACGTCGCGCACCGAGGCAACGTTGTGTTTGACGATGCTCGAGCTCAGGGTCGGCATTGCCCTCGGTTCAACTTTCTTCCTTAACCCGACGCAGCCGACTTTGCGAAGTAAATGGCCGGAACCCCGCCTTTATCTGGCCCGGCGCCGCTCTGACTCGGCATTTCCTCGGGCCGTTCGGCCGACGTGCCCGTTCCCGCGGCTCGAGGGCCTCACGCCTGAGCGCGCTCACTCCACCGCGGCACCGGCGTCGCCGCCCGGCTCCGCCGCGCCACCCGCGCCGCCCGCGCCACCCGCGCCGCCCGCGCCGGGCTCGATCTCGGCCTCGATGTCCCACTCGCAGATCGAGACCACCGTGTGCCAGCAAGAGCGATCGTTCCAATCACCCTCTTTGGTTTGGAACGCGCAGTGCTCGTAGCAGTCCGCGTCGTCGTTGTCGTCGGGGCAGTCGGTCTTGTACGCGTTGGGCTGGCCGCTCTCCCAGTCCGAGAACGTCCAAGGTTCATCGGTCACCCAGCGGTAGGTACCCACGCCGGGCGTCGTGTCGGAGCGGTCGTCGCTCGCGCCGATCCAATGCTCGCCAACGTGCAGATCGCGCACGAAGTCGTTCTCGTCCTGGGAGCCGATGGTCGCCAAATGACCGCCGGCGGCGTGGCAAGCGTCGCGCGCTCCCGCGAAGGTGAGGTTCTCGAAGGCGACGCGATAGCAGTGCCCGTTGAACGGACTCACGGTCGCGCCCTCGACCATCGCGCAATCCGTGATCACCGGGATCTGGAGCGGCTGTCCGCCACTTCCGCCGCTTGCGCCGCCGCCTGCCGTCGTCGCTCCGGTTCCACCTTGCGAGGTCTGCGCGCCTTCGCCGCCCTTGCTGGCCGAGCCGGCGCTGCCTCCCGTCTCGACGCCGCCGGCGGCAGCGGAACTGGTTCCAGCGCTCGCGCCCGTGGCGGCGCCGCCCGCTCCCGCTGCGGGGGGCACGCCGTCAGCGAACAGGGCGCTGTCTCTCGAGCTCCAGCAGCCGGCGATGGCCATCAAGCTTGCGACGAACCAGGGCGCGCTTCGCATGTTCCAGCCAGGTGTAACCTGGCCGCCACGACCTGCGGCAAGCTTCCTCATAAAAAAGACGATTAACCTTGCAAAATTCGGCCCGGGAAGGACGGCCGGTTGCGCCGTAGAAGCGCGGAAACTAGGGTTACTCGGATGTCCGAGAACCGGCGGGAACCGGGCGCGGGCTTGGGCGAGTACCGCACTCTGTTCGAGCTTGGGCAGGGCGGCACGGCGAACGTGTCCCTGGCGGCGGCCTGTGGGCCGGATGGCGCATGGAAGCTGTTCGTCGTGAAGCAGCTGCGCAGCGCCTACGTTCAGGACCCGGAGTTCCGCGCGATGTTCCTGGTCGAGGCCAAGCTCTCGGCTTGCCTCGATCACCCGCACGTCGTTCGCGTTCTCGACGTGTCCGAGCCCGGCGAGGTGCCGACCATCTCGATGGAATACATCGAAGGTCAGACGCTCGACGCTGTCCTGAGCGGCGGTGAGCCGAAGCTGCCGCTCGAGCTGCACCTGCGCATCCTCATCGACGTGCTCGCCGGACTCCACTACTCGCACGAGCTGCAGGGAGCGAACCAAGCTCCGTTGAACGTCGTGCATCGCGACGTTTCTCCGCACAACGTCATGGTCGGCTACGACGGCGTCGTCAAAGTGCTCGACTTCGGGATCGCCAAGCTCTCGGGCTCGACCGTGGAGACGGAGGCGGGTGTGATCAAGGGCAAGCTGCGTTACATGCCGCCGGAGCAGATCGCGGGCGAAGAGGTGGATCGCCGCGCGGACGTGTTCGCGGTGGGCGTGATGCTGTGGGAAGCGCTATCCGGGCGTCAGCTGTGGGAAGGGCTCACGGCCGCCGCCGTCATGAATCGCGTCCTCTCCGGGCAAATTCCCGCGCCCCAAAACCCTCACGCGGCGATCCCGGAGCCGCTGCTCGCCATCTCGGCGCGAGCGCTGGCACCGGAGCGCCAAGGCCGCTATCAGAGCGCGCTCGAGCTCGCCCGTGCGCTCGAAGAGTACTTGGCGACTCACTCTCCACCGGCGACGGCGAGGGAGCTGGGCAAGTACATGACCGAGCGCTTCGCGTCGATGCGCCGCGCCGTGCGCGAGCGCATCGACGGCGAGCTCGGTCTCATCGAGGGCTCGCTACGTCCCGCCGAGGGAGCGACAGGGCGGCGCAATCACACGCCGTCGCGGACTGGCTACAGCACCTCCCCTAGCTTGCGCGCGCAGCCGCCGCGTTCGCGGGTCTGGTTGGCGGCGCTGGCGCTGATGGCGCTCGGGATCTCGATCGTCGTGTGGGGCGTGCGCGACCGCGAAGGCTCGACCGCGCGCGGCCTGGTCGCCGCCAGCGAGCCGCGTCTCGTGCAGGTGTCGATCGAAGCGCGTCCCGAGTTTGCCCAGATCAGCATCGATGGCGAGCGGGTCTCCAACCCCTATTTCGCGCGGCGGCCGCTGGAGCCCCGCAGGCATCGCGTGCAGGTGACGGCTCCCGGCCACGTCTCCGAGGAGATGGACGTCGGGTTCGAAACCGACGTGCGCATGTTTCGCGCGCTCGTGCCGCTGCCGTCCCCCGAGCCGACGACTACTTCCTCCTCCATCGCTGAGGGCCCGCTCCGAGCCGGGGCCGCCAGCGCGAGCGCAGCGCCGCGCCCCACGCCGCCGAGCAGCGTCAAAACGGCTCACTCCAGGCCGACGGCCAGCGCGAGCGCGAGCGCGGGCCCGCCAGCACCTGGCTGCAATCCGCCGTATTCGCTCGACGAGCGCGGCATCAAGAGCTTCAAGGCCGAATGTCTGTGATGGTAGGGCGCGGGCGCTGAACGGAGCGGCCTCCGTGCTAGGGAAGACACGTGACTCGTCAAAAGCTCACCGCGCTGCTCGAAGAATACGGCCCCGTCGCGGTCTACACCTACCTCGGTCTGTGGCTTTTGACTTGGGCCGGCTTTGCGCTCGCCATCTCGATGGGGGTGACGGTAGAGAGCGCGCAGGGCGGGCTGGGGCTGCTCGGGGCGAGCTGGGTCGCCACCAAGCTGACCCAGCCGCTGCGCATCGCCGCCAGCTTGGCGCTCACGCCGCTCGTCGCCGCGGCATTGAGGCGCTTGCGCCGCTCTCCGAACGCACCGGCCGAGCCGCCGTCACCCTGACTCGGTATTTCGCGGGCCCTACGCCGCTTTGGCGCTCGCGCGGTGAGCCTGAGACGGCAGCGCTTCGAGCGTCGCGGCCCGGATCGTCGCGAGCAGCTCGGGGTTGATCAGTAGGTTGTCGCGCGTCCTGTCACGACCTTGCCCGACGCTCTTGCCCGCGAACGTGAAATGGGTGCCGCTCTTCTCGAGCACGCCCGCGGCGAGCGCGCACTCCACCAGATCCGCGCCTTGGTCGATGCCGGTGCCCCAGCGAATGTCGAACTCTGCCTCCGTGAACGGCGGCGCGACCTTGTTCTTCACGACCTTCACGCGCGTGCGGTTACCGACCAGGCTGTCGCCGAGCGTCACCTTACCGACGCGGCGCACGTCGAGGCGCACGCTGCAGTAAAATTTCAAGGCGTTGCCGCCGGTCGTCGTCTCGGGGTTGCCGAAGACGACGCCGATCTTCTGCCGCAGCTGGTTGATGAAGATCAGCGTGGTGTGCGTTTTGTTGGCGATGGCGGTGAGCTTGCGCAAGGCCTGGCTCATCAGGCGCGCTTGCAGGCCCATGTGCGCGTCGCCCATGTCGCCCTCGATCTCCGCCTTCGGAACCAGCGCCGCCACCGAGTCGATGACGATCAAGTCGACGGCGGCGGAGCGGGTCAGGGCTTCGGCGATCTCCAGCGCCTGCTCGCCGCAGTCGGGCTGCGATACGAGCAGCTTCTTCAGGTCGATGCCGATGCCGCGCGCGTAGCGCAGGTCGAAAGCATGCTCGGCGTCGATGAACGCGGCGACGCCCCCGGCTGCCTGCGTCTCCGCGATGGCGTGCAGCGTCAGCGTGGTCTTGCCGCTCGACTCCGGGCCGAAAATCTCGACGATGCGCCCGCGCGGGAATCCGCCGACGCCGAGCGCTTCGTCGAGCGCCAAGCTGCCCGTCGGAATGACGGACACGGGCTCGACGGCTCGCTCGCCGAGCCGCATGATCGCGCCCTGGCCGTAGGTTTTTTCGATGCTGGCCACCGCCTCGCGGATGGCTTCCTGCTTGGATGACTTCTTCGGTTCTGACATAGGGATTGATCCCCTCCTACGGGCCCCTTCAGCAATCGCGGTGCCAGCGCGGCGGCGGCGGGAATCGAGCGAAGACGAGCGCGCGGCGGCTGGCCGCCTGCTGGCAGGTTGGCGGCCGAGCGCCGAGCGCGACCCCCGCACCTGCGAAGGGCGGGTGGCACCCCGGAGGATTGTTTCGGCGCCGCTCGGGTCGGGTTGGCAGCGCGGAAAAAGGCCCTATGAACGCCAGCGGCCGAGCGGCTCACGCCGATCATGGGCGCGCCCCGCAACCAGTGCTAGGGGTGCACCGCGACGCGCCGGCCCCCGGTTGGGGGGCGCCCCACTGAACAGAGACGCTGGAAACCCAGTGCAGATTCTGTATAAGCCGGCTCCCAAGCTGTAGACCTCACGAAAGCAAAAGGAACGAAGAAATGATCAAGGTCGGTATCAATGGCTTCGGCCGCATCGGTCGTATGGTTTTCCGCGCTGCCATCGGCCGCGGTGACGTCGAAATCGTTGCCATCAACGATCTGCTCGAGGTCGACTACCTCGCGTACATGCTGAAGTACGACTCGGTGCACGGCCGCTTCAAAGGCGACGTGCAGGTGAAGGACGGCCAGCTCGTCGTCAACGGCAAGACCATCCGCTGCACCGCGGAGACGGACCCGACGAAGCTCGCCTGGGGCGCGGTCGGCGCCGACAACGTCATCGAGTCGACGGGCATCTTCCTCGACAAGGCGGGCGCCGAGAAGCACCTCGCCGCGGGCGCCAAGAAGGTCGTGATGTCGGCCCCGTCGAAGGACGAGACGCCGATGTTCGTGATGGGCGTCAATGACGACAAGTACGCGGGCCAGGCGATCGTGTCGAACGCCTCTTGCACCACGAACTGTCTCGCTCCGGTGGCCAAGGTGCTGAACGACAACTTCGGCATCAAGCGCGGCCTGATGACGACGGTGCACGCCGCCACCGCGACGCAGAAGACGGTCGACGGCCCGTCGAAGAAGGATTGGCGCGGCGGCCGCGGCATCCTCGAGAACATCATCCCGTCGTCGACGGGCGCGGCCAAGGCCGTGGGCAAGGTCATCCCGGAGCTGAACGGTAAGCTCACGGGCATGGCGTTCCGCGTTCCGACGAGCGACGTGTCCGTCGTCGACCTCACCGTCGAGCTGGTGAAGGAAGCCTCCTACGACGACATCTGCAAGGCCATGAAGTCGGCCGCCGAAGGCAAGCTCAAGGGCATCCTCGGCTACACCGACGAGAAGGTCGTTTCGACGGATTTCGTGGGTGAGACTTGCACCTCCGTGTTCGACGCCGAAGCCGGCATCCAGCTCGACAAGACCTTCGTGAAGGTCGTCAGCTGGTACGACAACGAGTGGGGCTACTCGAACAAGTGCATCGACTTGGTCAAGCGCATCGCGGGCTGAGACTCAGCAGTTAGCTCGAGCCCCGAGGCGAGGGCCTGGCCACTTCGGCTGGGCCCTCGTCGTCTTTTGTTCGCTGCGTGGCGGAGCGCGTCGCGGCGGCCCCGCCTGTGCATCAGAACGCGATGAACTCGCCTTCTCTGGCGACTCGACTCGTCCCGGAGTAGCTCAGGGCGTCGCCGTCGATGATGAGGTCGAGCGCCACCCGCACCTCTCCGCGCAGGGTGCGAAACAGGTAGAGCGTCTCGCTGCTACGCTTCTGGCGCTGGCGCTCGAGCGCTTGACCGCTGAGCACCGTGGGCACGCCGATGCTGAGCACGAGCGCGAAGTTGAGCAGGCGATTCTTGACTCGACCGGACAACTGGTTCGTCAGCTCCCGCAGCAGATCGCGCGCTCCCAACGACGACGCCGCGACCGGTGGTGTGAACAAGGAGTACACTGGATCCGCCCACGACAGCGACAGGCTGCCATTGGCCTTGGCCGAGCTCATCGCCACCATGCCCGCCAAGCTGAAGAACGCTGGCTGACTCGCGCTGACGATCGACGACGGCAGCGGCGCCACGGCGATGCCCCGCGATTGAAACAGCTCGACCGTCGAGCTTTGAACGAGCGCATCGAGCAGCGGCCGGAACGCTGTAGGTGTTGCGCTCCGCGCCTCGCTCGGCGGCTCGGATGGAGGAAGTCGTGTGCCGGGCACCGTGATGTGCTCTAATAGGTAGCACGGCCAAAATAGTCACCAACTGAATCCCCCCTCAATTTTTGGGGGTAGGGGTCGTTCAAGAGCGTTGGTGGCCGATCCCCTTGCAACGAGGTTGCCGTGAAGAAGGTACTCGTCGTCGATGACTCTGAAACGATCCGCCTGGAAGTGAGGCGCACGCTCGGTCAGGCGGGCTTCTCCGTTCTCGAGGCGCGTGACGGCGCCGAGGGGCTGGCTACCGCGACCAATAACCCGGATCTGGCCCTGCTCGTGCTCGACGTGAACATGCCCGTGATGAACGGCCTGGACATGCTCGAACGGTTGCGACAGAACCCCACCACCGTCGACATCCCGGTCTTGCTGATGACGACCGAGGCAGAAGATCGCTTGATCGAACGGGCCAAGAAGGCGGGAGCGAAAGGCTGGTTCATCAAGCCGGTGAAGCCCGAGATGCTGCTCATGGCTACCAACAAGCTGGCGCGCTGAGGCCGCACGATGTTCGTCGAAAGAGCCGAGACGACGCGCGCGATTCAAGCCTTGGCGGGCGCCGCCTGCGTCGAGCTCATGCAGGCGTACGGCGTGGAGCTGCGCCCGGCGGGGGGCTGGGCGGAGTCGGAGGACCTGTTGTTCTCCGGCGTGATGGGCTTCGTCGGCGACAGCGTGCGCGGCACGTGCTTGTTGGCCGCGCCTCAGGCGGCGGTCGAGGCGGCAGCGCCGCGGGCGGCAGGGGCGCGTGATTGGGTCGGCGAGCTCGCCAATCAGCTCGTGGGGCGGCTCAAGGCAAAGCTCATGGCGCGCGGCGCGACGATCGCGCTCAGTACGCCCGTGGTCTTGCGCGGAGTCAGGCTATCGCCCCTGCCGCGCACCGACGTGGATCCGGTCGTGTTCGACAGCGCTGCCGGCAAGGTGCTGGTCTGGCTCGAGGTCGAGATCGAAGACGACTTCGAGCTCGGCCAGGAGCGCGCGCTCCAGGCGACCGAAGGCGAGCTGCTCGTCTTCTGAGCCGCTCAAATCAGGTCGAACCCGAGCCGTAGGGTCAAAGTCGGCATCAGCCCGTAGGTCTCGAGCGCCGAGTCGGTGTCGCGCGCGATGCCCTCGAGCACGCGGCGATTGCTGCGCGCGCCCTCGAGCGCGACGAGCGTGGTGGTCGAGCTCCACGTGCCCATGACGCCGAGGCCGACGCCGAGGACGAGCCGCTCGGCGAGCTGGCCCTGGTAACCGAGCTCGACCAGCCACAGGTCGAGCTTCGTCTCGGCGCGGTAGCTGCCTCCGAGGGCCTCGAGCGCGGTCACGCCGCTGTCTTCGAGCGCGAGCCTCCCTGCCGCGTTGACGCGCGCGTAGCCGACGTCGGCGTAGAGGCCGATCGCGCGGAACGGGCGTACTCCGATCTGCACGCGCCAGGTGCGCCCGTCGTAGTCAGCGTGCTCCAGCAGCGCGCGCGCGTAGCCGTTGCCGCTGGCGCTCGCGGCCACTCCCGTCAGCAGGTTCATGTAAGCTTCCGGCACCCAGCCGACACCGCCCGAGAGGCGGAGCCCGGGTGGCGTTTGCAAGCCCAACGCGAGGCCCCAATCGATGGGCGCGTGGGTGACGCCTTCGAGCGATAGCGTCCACGCTTCGCGACGCTCACGCGCGCGGCTCGGTTGTTCGCGTGCGCCCGTCGCGTCAGCGCGGGCAGCGGCGCCGTCGCTCGCGCCGCGCCAGCCTACTGGCATTTGTGCCAGCACCGGCGTGCTCCACGACGGCAGCGCGCACGCCAGCGCGACCGCTCGACGCCAGGCGCGCCTCGGACCGATGGCGCGCTGGGCTCGCAAGGGGGACGCGGGCACGATCACGACATTCGTGGCAGCACGCCGGCCGAGCATTCAGTGCCGGTTGCAAGGGGCGTGCTGACGAGAGCGCCCTGGAGCGTCGGCCGGAAACGAGGGGATTTCCGCGGCCCTGCGCCGGGGTCGCGTCAGGTCCCGGAACCGCGGGTGTGGCGTAGCGCGCCATCTGTCCCACGATAACCGCGCAGGCTTTCACGACCGTGCTGCAAGATGGCAGCCGCGCTGTTGGCGTCACGAGCTAGCTCGATGCCGTGCGGCGTGATGCAAAGCTCGCGGATCGCGGTGTCGTAGTTGCTCCCGCGCTGCTTCACGATCGAGAGCAAGCGCTTGAGTGACGAATCGAGGTCGAGGTATTCGAGCAGCAAGATGTTGTCGACGAGCGCCGAGATGCCCTCGATGCGCACCTCGACTTCGGGCCCGAAGATCTTCTGCGTCTCCTCCGTGAGCAGCAGCGTAGCGCCTTCGGCGCGGAGCTCGTTGCACAGCGCGGCCACGAAGCGAATCGTGCGCTCGGGGTGATAGGCGCTCTGCCGCAGCCCGTCGAGCCCGTCAATCACCACTCGCTGGACCTGGCGGCGGCGAACGTTCTCGAGCAGACGCTCGGCGAGCGCGTCGAGGCCGTACTTGAGGGGCGGCTGCCAAGCGATCTCAATCAGCCCGTCGCGCACGTGGCTTTCGAACGAGAGCTGGACCTGCTCGGCGCTCTCCACGAGGCGCGCGGGGGCCTCGTAGAAGCCGAAGTACAAGCCGTGCTCGCCGAGCTTGGCGCCGGCGTCCAAGAAATGGTTGGCGAGCATGGTCTTGCCGCTGCCGGCAAACCCCAGCAGCATCGTGGCGCTGCCGGCGAGCATGCCGCCCCCCAGCATGTCGTCGAGGTTGTCTACGCCCATGGCGAGCCGCGTCGTGCGCGTCGGTGGTGCCGAGCGCGCGCTGCGAGCCGACAGGAGCTCGATGCGCGGCCTGACGACCACGCCCGCTTGTCCAATCTCGAGATCGTGCCCGCCCAGCAGGTGATTCACGCCGCGGCATTTCAGCACCTCGATCTCGCGAAAGCTGCGCTGGCCGCGGCGGTGCAGCGTCAGCTCGATGATGCCATCGACCATCGAGTGCTCCGCTGAGTTGGCGTCGGTCGCGCTCATGTTGGCGAGCAGCAGCGTCGTGCAGCTCGCGGTGTCGCTGAGCAGCTGCAAATCGGCGATGAACTCGCGCGCGGCCGCGTCGCCGTCGCGGACGGACGCCGACACGCCGTCGATCACGAGCAGGCGCGGCTGCTCGTCGGTCACCACCTTGCGGATCAGCTGGAATAAGCCGGCCAGCCGCCGTTCACGCAGCACCAAGTAGCCGCCGAGGTAGGCGATCGAGGTGCCGATCGCGGTAGGATCGAAGAAGTCCATGCCCTGCAGGTTGGCGAGCATGCGTGACTGCGTTTCGGTCAGCAGTGACAAGTACACGGCCCGCCCGCCGCGCGCGGCCTGCGCGAAGCAGGCCTGGTTGCCGAGCGTCGTCTTGCCCGTGCCGGGCGCGCCCATGAGCAAGTACACGCCGCCGCTCACGAAACCGCCGTCGAGGAGCTGGTCGAGGCCGGAGACCCCGCTTTGGACGCGGGTGAGGGGAAGCTGAGTCGAGCCAGTCATGTCGAAGTCTTCCTGAAGCTCCACGCCGCGAGCTTGGCGACGCGCGGCACGAGGCCATCATCGGTCGCGGTCGCCTTCGGCAGATGAGCCTGAAAGCCAGCGAGGATCGCGGTGCGGGCGTCGTCTCTGGACTCCAGGCGCGTGAGCGCGATGGCGGGCGTCGTGCGGTGTCCGCTGCGCAGGCGCAGCTCGCGGAGGAGCCAGGCGCCGTCATGGTCGGGCAGCTCGAGGCTGCAGACCAAGATGTCGGGATCGAGCACTTCCAGCTGGCGCAGCGCGGCGTCGGCGGAGCGGCTGGCGCTGACGAGCGCACCCGCGGCGGCGAGCGTGCGCACGATCTCGGCGCGCGCGTCGCCTTCGACGTCCACGACCAGCACCTTCAGCTCGCTCAGCGGCATGGCCGAGGCCGGCACGGGCGCGCTCGGCGGCGGTAGGCTCGGCGTCGAGCGATCGGCGTCGTTGCCCTTCAGCCGCTGCCGCAGGTTGACGACCAGCGCCATCAGCTCTCCCGGATCGACCGGCTTGGGCAGGTACATGTCGAAGCCCGCCAAGAAAGCCCGTGAGCGGTCTTCGCTGCGGGCGAAGGCCGTGAGCGCCACCGCGACCGTGCGTCCCCCTTGGTCGGCCGGTAGCTGTCGCAGCCGCTGCAAGAGCTCGTAGCCATCGACGCCCGGCATGCCGATGTCGGAGATCAAGATGTCGGGCAAAATGCGCGGCACGAGCGCGAGCGCTTCTTCGGCCGAGCCAGCCGCGGTCACCTCCACGCCGCTGCTCTCGAGCAGGGTCGTGACGAGCTCGCGCGCGTCGGGCTCGTCGTCGACGACGAGCATGCGGAGGCCGGTGAGCTCGGGCTTTCCCTCGAGGCCCTGAGCGGCGCTGCCAGCCGCGCGGAGCGGGCCCGGCGCGGCTTTTCGCTCGATCGCGGGCGGGCGCAGCGACGCGATCGGCAACCGCACGGTGAACGTGGCGCCGTACCCCTCGCCGTCGCTGGCGGCCGCGACCTGCCCGCCATGCAGCTCGACCAAGTGCTTGACGATGGAGAGCCCGAGGCCGAGCCCTTTGTGGCTGCGCGTGATCGCCCCGTTCGACTGCCGGAAACGCTCGAAAACGTGGGGCAAGAACTCGGCTCGGATGCCGCTGCCGGAGTCGGTGACGCCGATCTCGATCGAGGACTCCACGCGCTGCAGGCGCACCTGGATTCGGCCGTCCTTCGGCGTGAACTTGACGGCGTTGGTGAGCAAGTTCCAGAGGACCTGCTGCAGGCGGCTCGGGTCACCCATCACGGGCCCCGCGTTGGGATCGAGCACCGGTTGGATGCGGATGCCCTTGGCGGCGGCCGCCGGCTGCACCGTCGCGAGCGCCGCCTCGACGACCTCGAGCGGATCGACCGGCTGCACGTCGAGGCGCATCTTGCCGCTCACGATGCGCGAGACGTCCAGCAAATCTTCCACGAGCTGGGCTTGCACGCGCGCGTTGCGGGTCACCGTCTCCATGGCCTGCACCCGCTTACTCAGCGGTAGCTCGCCAGACTCGAGCAGGCTCAGCCACCCCAGCATGGCGTTCAGCGGCGTACGAAGCTCGTGCGACACGGTGGCGAGGAACTCGTCTTTCGCGAAGTTCGAGGCGCGCAGCTCTTCATTGAGCTTGGCGAGCTCGGCGGCGCGTTGCTCGATGCCGCCCAAGATGCCTTGCTTCAGCTCCTGGGCCACCTCCAGATCGAACGACTCCCACGGCAGCGAGTGGCCCCGAACCGTCTCCTTCCACAGCGCGAAGGAGCCTCGCGGGCTCAGGCGGGGCACGCCGTCCCGCACCTCCACCTGCTTCTCGGGGTTGCCGCCCCAGTTGATCGTCCGCTCCACCTCCGGGCGAAACCACATCAAGAAGTGGCGTTCTTCGGCGGAAATGGGCACGACCAGCACGCCCGCGACGTCGCTCAGCTCGGGCGCGCTCGGATGATCGAGGCGCAGCGACTCGGTCGCCAACGGCTGGTCACCGGTGTTGGTCGCGAGCCATTCGACGAAGCCCTTGAGCTGATGAGCGCTCGGCACCACCCCCGTCGACGCCAGCTTGCCCTGGCAATGGACGGCGGCGCCGCGGGCCGACACCAGCGTCGGCAGCGGGGAATCGGGGCCCGCGAGCTCGAGCGTGGGGTTGGAGGACACCGACATGCGCTCGACGAGCCGAGCCAGCACGCGCTGCGAGGCTGCCTTCAACTCGAACGTGTCGGCCCGCTCGCGCGCCGCGATCTGCCAAGACAGCGCCTCGCCCAAGAACTCGCTGGCCGCGCGCGCCTCGTACGGCACGAAGTAGCGCGAATAGTGGTGGCAGGCGACCAAGCCCCACAGCTTCTCGTCGACGACGAGCGAAATCGACATCGAGGCGCCCACGCCCATGTTGGTCAAGTACTCGACATGGATCGGCGAAACGCTACGCAGCACGGCGTGCGAGAGGTCGAGCGGCTCACCGTCGAGCGGACTCCGCGCCGGCAAGACCGGCACCGGCTGGTACTTCATGTCCGCGATCAACCGGAGCCAGTTGATGGTGTAGAGGCGCCGTGCTTGGGCGGGAATGTCGGAGGCGGGGTAGTGGAGCCCGAGGTAGCTCTCGAGATCGTCGCGCTTGGCCTCCGCGATCACCTCTCCGCTCGCGTCGCGCGCGAAGCGATACACCATGACTCGGTCGAAGCCGGTCAGGCTGCGCACCTCTTGCGCGGCGAGCTCGGCGAGATCGAGCACGCGCTGGGTTTCGCGTAGGCGCGCGACCGACTTGCGCACGCGCCGATAAAACTGACCAAACGACAGATCGTCGGCGCTCGTGGCGGGCTCGAGCTCGAGCACCAGCAAATCCGACGAGCGGTGCAAGATGCCGTCGAAGACGCGGCCGTCGTGGCGCGCGCACAATTTCAGGGGGTTGTGATCGCGCAGCGTCGAGCGCTCGCGCACGTCGGCGACGAGCTCCGCGCTGGCGTCGTCGAGCACGAGCGAGAGCGGCTGATTCAAGAGCGTAGCCTGCTCCACGCCCAAGAACGCGGCCGTGTTGACGCTGGCCATCCGCACCAGCAGCTCGGGCTCGTCGAGCGCCAGCAGCACCCCGTGGCTCTGTATCGACCCTGGTATGTGGATCGGCTCTTGATCGCAGTTGGCCAGCGTGACCGGCTCTCGCGTGGGCTGGCTCAAGTGACCTCGCCCGCTTCCGCTGCGCCGCGGGCTACTAGCCAGCGATCGAGCAGCTCGAAGGTGCGGCAGGCGCCGGCGACGACTTCGCCCGTGCGCGCCGGGTCCGCGCCGGCGCGGGCTACGAGCAGCGCGCGCAGCCGGAGCCACATGTCGCCCAGCGCGTCGCCGTAGCTGTCGAGATAGGCGCTCGAGTCATCGATGCCGAGCGCGCTCAAGTGCTTGCGCAGGTAGCGCGCCCCCAACGTCGAGCCTTCCAGCACGTACAGCGCGCCGAGAGCGCCGGCCTCGTCTTCGGTGTCGGGCACGGCCGCGCACAGCGCGCGCGGGGCAGGGCCCAGCCGGCGGTCCAGCGCGTCGAGATCGAGCTCGAGCAAGTGAGCCTTGGCTCGCTTCTCGAGCTCGGCGCCGCGGCGCAGCTCGCTCGGCATGTCCGCGAAGCGCGCCTCGAGGGGAGATGTGAAGCCGAGCATCGCGCTCAGGTAGGCGCGGTAGTCGGAGAGTGTCGGGTTCGGGCGCGCGATGCGAAGGCGCCGTTCGAGCGACGCGTGCGCGCGGGAAGTCGCCGTCTTCAGCCGCTCCAGAATCACTTGCTTGGCGTAACACGCGTTGCGGCCTGGCACTGCGCCGAAAATGCACCGTACTCTGGGCATTTGGTCCCGGGGCGTATTGGATCGATGGTGACCTTGTCTCCGGCCGCGGCTTGCGCCCAGCATGCGTGGGTGAGCGCCCCGCTGGTTCATATCGTGCTCGTTCCGGGCTTCTTCGGCTTCGGTCGTCTGGGCGATATCAACTATTTCGCGGGGGTGCGCCGGGTGCTGGAGGCGGCGCTGCGGCGCGCCGGCT
The DNA here is from genome assembly GCA_023431345.1 of Pseudomonadota bacterium. Taxonomy (GTDB): domain Bacteria; phylum Myxococcota_A; class Polyangia; order Polyangiales; family Polyangiaceae; genus PMG-095. Next base: position 40,025 of record JAEYWK010000239.1, on the reverse strand, counting down.
TCGAGCTGACCGTGACGGAGGTGGTCACCCCGCCGACGGCGTCGATTCGCAGCCGCGCCGCCCGCGTGGTGGAGGCGCTCGCCGAGGTGGCGCGCGTCCCCGGTGACATCCACGTCATCGGGCACTCGACGGGCGGCCTGGATGCCCGGCTCGCCATCGCAGAGACCGCGGCGCTGCCCACCCAGGCCCGCATCGCCGACTACGGGCGCATCCGCTCCGTGGTGTCGCTCGCCTGCCCGCACTACGGCACGAGCCTGTCGACCTATTTCACGCGGCCCCTGGGACGGGCGCTATTCAGAGTCGTCGCTCGCTACCTGGTCTTCATGCTGGAGCGGGGCCGCCTCCCGTTGAAGCTCTTGCTCCGCCTCGGCTACATGATCGTTCGCCTGCGCGACCCCTGGCGCAAGCGCCGCAGCACGTTCGACCAGCTCTACGAGCGGCTGCTGCGTGATTTGTCAGACGATCGGCGCCGCGAGCTTTCGCAGTTTCTGCGGCAGATCAGCGAGGAGCAGGCCCTGCTGTTCCAGCTCACGCCCGCGGGCTGCGACCTGCTCAACGCCTGCACCCTGGACCCTCCGCTCGCCTACGGGTCAGTCGTCACCTGCGCCGCGCGGCCGCGCTTCGCCACGCTGCTGCGCGCCATGGTCCACCTCTACTCGCAGCTCATGTACCCGCTCTATTGGGTGCTGCACCGCTTGTCGCGCGAGCCGGACGACGCCCTGCGCCGACTGCACACCCCCGAGCAGCTCGCGGCTCTCGACGGCGCCCTCGGTCGACCCGCCACCGGGCGTGACAGCGATGGCGTGGTGCCGGCGTTGTCGCAGGTTTGGGGGCGCGTGCTGCACGTCGCCAAGGCCGATCACCTCGACGTCGTCGGACAATACGGCGCGGAAGGGGACGACGATTGGGGCGGCGATTGGCTGCCGAGCGAGTCGGGCTTCGATGGGCCCGCCTTCGCTGCGGTGTGGGAGGCGGTGGCCGCCTTCATCGTCGAAAGCACTCGAAGCGCTGCCCCGGAGAAGCCAACCGTTCAGCCAGCGTCCAGCACCTGACGCACCCTCGCGAGCAGGCTGTGAGGCACCAGCGGCTTCTGCACGAACGCGAGCTCAGACTCGAGCACGCCGTGGCGAACGACTGCGTCGTCGGTGTAGCCCGACATGAACAAGACCTTCATGCTGGGGCGCAGCACCTGTAGCCTCTCCCACAGCTCCCGCCCGCTCATGTGCGGCATCACCACGTCGGTGAGCAGCAGAGCGATGGGGCCCAGGTGCTGCTCGCAGATCACGATGGCGTCGCCGCCGCTGGGAGCCTGCAGCACTTGATAGCCGTGGCGCCGCAGCACCGCCGCCGCCAGGCCCCGCACCTGCTCGTCGTCTTCGACCAGCAGCACGGTTTCGGTGCCGCGGTGAGTCGTGGGAGGCGGCACCGACGACATCAGCGGTCGCGCGCTGCCGTCGGCGCGTGGCAGGTAGACCTTGAACACGCTGCCTTTGCCGGGCTCGCTGTAGAGCCAAATCGTGCCGCCGCTTTGGCGCACGATGCCGTACGCGGTGGATAGCCCGAGGCCGGTGCCTCGCCCGGTGGGCTTGGTGGTGAAGAACGGCTCGAACACGCGGTCGCGCGTGCTCGTGTCCATCCCGACGCCGGTGTCGCTGACGCTGAGCACGACGTAGTGGCCCGGCGTCACCCCGAGATGCCCGGCCGCGTAGTCGCCGTCGAGCTCGACGTCGCAGGTCTCGATCGTGAGCTTGCCGCCGCGCGGCATGGCGTCGCGGGCGTTCACGACCAGGTTCAAGATCACCTGCTCTATCTGGCTGGGATCGACCAGGGTCGGGCCCAAGCCGTCTTGGCACAGCAGGGCGAGCTCGATGTCTTCCCCGATCAGGCGCCTGAGCATGCGGGCGGTGTGCTGCAGGACATCGTTGAGGCTGAGCAGGCGCGGCTCGAGCACCTGGCGGCGCCCGAAAGCGAGCAGCTGGCGCGTGAGGTCGCGAGCGCGCCCGGCCGCGTCGCGGATTTGCTCGATGTCGTCGCGCAGCGGATCACCTTGCGAAATGCTCTCGAGGCCGAGCTCTGCGTAGCCGAGCACGACCGAGAGCAGGTTGTTGAAATCGTGGGCGATGCCGCCCGCGAGCAGGCCGATCGCCTCCAGCTTTTGGGAGTGACGCAGCTGCTCGGCGGTGCGCTCGAGCGCGTGCTCAGCGCGAGCGCGACCGACCGACTCCGCCTGCGCGACGAGCAACGCCCGCTTGCGAGCATCCTCGGCCAGCCGCTGAGCGGTCAAATCGAGCACGAACGCGATGGAGCGCTGCGCGTCGAGCTGGGACACTCCGACCAGCACGGGCATGCGCGTGCCGTCGCGGCGGATGTACTCCTTTTCCCAGGGCTCGGCCACGCCGCGCTCCGCCACGCGTTGGATCGCGTGCGCGTCGGTAGCCCGCCACTCGGGCGGCGTGAATTCCTTCCAGTTCACCTTGCCCGCTTGCACGTCGGCGCGTGAGTAGCCCATCAGGCTGAGGAAGGCGTCGTTGCAGTCGTGGATCACGCCGTCCGCGTCGGTCACGATGATGCCGAGCAGACCCGAGTCCGAGAGGTGCTTGAAGCGAGCCTCGCTCTGCTCGAGGGCTTTGGCGGCGACGCGTTGCTCGGTGAGATCTCGAATGTACGCTGTGAAGAACGTCGTGGCGCCGAGGTGCGTCGGCACCACCGCCAGCTCCACCGGAAACTGGCGGCCGCTGCGGTGCAAGGCGGTGAGCTCGACGCGGCGCCCCAGCACGGGGCCGACGCCGGTCTCGAGGTAGCGGCGGAAGCCTTCGATGTGAGGCTTGCGCAGCGCCGGCGGGATCAGGTCGGTGAGCGGCCTCCCCAGCGCCTCTTCGCGCGCATAGCCGAAGGTCCGCTCCGCGGCGGGGTTGAACTCGGTGATGTACCCTTCGCGATCGGCACACACGATGCAGTCGAGCGCGGCGCGCAAGATAGCCGAGGTGACGGCCTCGGCGGTGAGGGTGTCTTTGGGCAAGCGCTGCGCGGGAGCCACGCGCTCGGGGACGGGGCCGAAGCTGACCGCGACGTAGCCGACGTGGCCGCCCTCCTCGCACAGCGGCAGAAGCGTCACCTCGATGTTGACGATGCGCGCGGGCAGGGCCGGATTCTGCGTGAGGTCACGCACGTCGTACTCGCTCGCGCTGAGCCTCTGCGTCTCACCGGCGAAGGCGCGCCGCAGACGCGCTCGTAAATCGCCTGCGTCGCTGGCGCTCGTGGCAAACGCGTTGAAGTCCTTGGCCGGCGGTGCGCCGAAGGCGGACTCGAAAGCCCGGTTGGCGAAGAGGCTGCTGCCGTCGGCGTGAACGACGTGGAACGCGGCGGGGGCGTGCTCCAGCAGCGTGGCGAGCGCCGAAGGGGCATGGACGACGCGCTGGAGCGCGAGCTCGAGGTTGCGTGACTTCTGAATGATCGCCCCCTTGGCTCACCGCAGGCATAACCCGAGTGAGCCCAGCGCGAACGAGAAGCCTACCCTCTATCAAGCTCGAATGCTCGCGCGATGAAGCGCGGCGCTTCTCTTCAGCGAACGCCGAGGTGCGTGCGCGGCCAGTGCGTCAAAAAGATGCGCCTCGCGCACCACGAAAGGAGGTTGACGCGCGCTACCCGGGGCATGCTTGCCAATGGCGAGGCGTCTGGGCTCAGGCTCGAGCGAACGGCTCGAGCTGGTATGCTAGCGCACGAGGCATGGCGAAGAGCCCCCGACGGCGAACCAAACGTCGCGAAGCGGAGCGCGATCTCGAGAAGCTGCAGAGCGCACGAGAGCGCTTGTTCGCGCTCGAGATCGGCGGCTCCTCCGAGCGTCCCATCGGGATCGTGAGCGCGGCCGTCGTGGAAGCGCACGCGGAGTCCGTGGTGTGCCCGCGCTGTGAAGGCAAACACGAGCTCGTCGAGCACGTCGCCGTCACCGTGGGCGGCGTTCGCTTACGCGAAGCGCGCTTGCGCTGTCGCCAATGCGGGACGAGCAGGTCGCTGTGGTTTCGCATCTCCGAGGTGAGGCCGAACTGAGCGCGGTCTCGGCATGATCGCGCGGCACTGACGCGGGCCGCTGCTCTCCGACTGCGGACCGCCGACCGCTCTATTTCGCGACCGATGCCTGAACGTGTCGGCAGCGTTTCCAAACAGGGGATCCGGCCCCGGACTAGGTTTCGGATCTTTTCGCGACAGCTCGAGGAAACATTCGCGAAAAAAACAACGCGGTAATTCTCGAGCGCTCAGGAGCCAATGGGCCGGAAACCCGCTGGCCGAGGCGAAACCCCGTTTCTTCCCAAACGCTTCGTTCGTCCCTTTCAGAGGTACCCAAGATGTCCAAACGGTTGCTCACGATTCTTCTCTTCATGCTGGCGCTTCTGCCAGCCAGTGTCAGCTGGGCAGAAGACGCACCGGCTGCAGCTCCGGCGGCGGCGGCGCCCGCCGTCGATGTCTCGGCGCTCCAAGACCGCGTCGCCGACATCGAGGCGTACATGAACAACGGCGCCCGTTTGGACAAAGACGCCACGGGCGCGGCTCGCACCTCGCTCGTCGCCGGCCCTGGGCCGGGCCACAACGCCTGGATCATGGTGTGCGCGGCGCTCGTGCTGTTCATGACCCTGCCGGGCCTGGCGCTGTTCTACGGCGGCCTCGTCCGCAGCAAGAACGTGCTGAGCGTCATGGCCCAGTGCCTCGCGATGGCGGGCCTCGTCACGATCCTGTGGTGGGCGATCGGCTACAGCCTGTGCTTCGCACCTGGCAGCCCCTTCCTGGGCGACACGCGCTTCGCGATGTTGAAGGACGTGCTCGCGACGCCGAACACCGATTACTCGGCGTGGGTCTCGCACAACGTGTGGGCCTGCTACCAGCTGATGTTCGCCATCATCACGCCGGCTCTGATCGTCGGCGCCATCGCCGAGCGCATGAAGTTCAGCGCCCTCTTGCTGTTCATGCTCGGCTGGATGTTCATCGTTTACTTCCCGCTCGCCCACATGGTCTGGGGCGTCGACGGCTTCATGAACGGCGTGTGGAACGCCAACGCTGGCATCAAGGCCATCGACTTCGCAGGCGGCACGGTCGTGCACATGAGCTCTGGCTGGTCGGCGCTCGTGCTCGCGCTCATCGTCGGCAAGCGCAAGGGCTTCGGTAAAGAGAACTTCGCTCCGCACAGCATGGTCTTGACCATGATCGGCACGGGCATGCTGTGGGTCGGTTGGTACGGCTTCAACGCCGGCAGCGCGGTCGCGTCGGATGGCGTGTCCTCGCAGGCCTTCCTCACCACGACCCTGGCGACGGCCGTCGCTTGCGCGTCCTGGCCGGCGGCGGAGTGGATCTCCCGCGGCAAGCCCTCGGTGCTCGGCTTCTGCTCGGGCGCGGTCGGCGGCCTCGTGGTCATCACGCCCTGCGCGGGCTTCGTCACCGCCTCCGGCGCGGTCATCATCGGCGTGCTGGCCGGTATCGTTCCGTTCTTCGCCTGCACCAAGCTGAAGGCGGCGCTCGGCTACGACGACGCGCTCGACACCTTCGGCGTGCACGCGGTCGGCGGCACGATGGGCGCTCTGCTCGTCGGGATCTTCGCCAGCGCCGACGTGAACCCGAACCTGAACACGAACCTCAAGGACCTCGTGGGCAGCAGCCTCTGGCTCGAGCAGCTGAAGGCGATGGGCCTCACGATCACGATGTCCGTGATCGCGACCGTCGTCCTCGGCTACGCCATCAAGGCGACCATCGGCCTCCGCCCGAGCGAAGAGGACGAGGTCACCGGCCTCGACTTGAGCGACCACGGCGAGCGCGGCTACCACTCGGGCGAGATCGCGTAAGCGTAGCGTCACTGCGGCTGGCGACAGACCGGCCGATAGCACGCGAGCGGCACGCGGAGAGCAATCTCTGCTGCCGCTCGCGGCCTTTTTGTGCGCACGCTGAGGCCATGCCGCTGCCCCGCTACGCCGACCTGGCCAAGATGATCGACCATTCGCTGCTCAAGCCGACGATGACGCGCGACGAGCTCGAGGCGGGCTGTCGGCTCGCCCTCGAGTACGACGTGGCCAGCGTGTGCATCATGCCCTTCTACTTGAGCCGCGCGGCCGAGATCTTGCGCGGCTCGAGCGTGCTGCCCACGACCACCATCGGCTTCCCGCACGGAGGCCAGAGCCCGAGCTCGAAGCAGCTGGAGGCCGAGCAAGCCTTGAGCGACGGCGCGCGCGAGCTCGACATGGTCGTCAACATCAGCCAGGTGCGGAGCGGCGACTTCGAGGCGGTGCGCAGCGACATCTTGGCGGTCCTCGAGCCGACTCACGCGCGCGGTCAGAAGCTGAAGGTCATCTTCGAGAATTGCTACCTGACCGACGCGCAGAAGATCCGCCTCTGCGAGCTCTGCGGGGAGTTGTCGGTCGATTGGGTCAAGACCTCGACTGGCTTCGGCTCGTCCGGAGCCACGCTCGCCGACCTGCGCCTGATGCGCAAGCACGCCCCCGCGCACGTGCAGGTCAAGGCAGCGGGCGGAGTTCAGGATCTCGATATGCTGCTCGAAATCCGCGAGATCGGCTGCACCCGCAGCGGCTGCAGCAAGACGGCCGACGTGCTGGACGAGCTACGACGCCGGCTCGCTCTTGGCGGCGAGGCTTGAGCGCGGCCGGCTCGGATCGCTGTCGCGCTCGGGCTCGCGGGCTTCCCGCTCTGCGCGGCGGCTATCGAGCAGGGCACGCAAGCTCTCACGCGTGACGCCGAGGCGTTCGGCCACTCCGCGCGCCAGCGAGGTCTTGGCGACGCCGGGCGTGAAGCGATAGGTGGCCTTGCCCGACGCGCCCAGCTCAACCTCCAGGAACGTCAGCTCGACCGGTCGCTCCTGCTCGAGGCGCGCGGCCAAGCCCAAGAAATGAGTGCTGATGAAGGCCGCGGGTGAGAGCTCACCGAGCAGCTCGATCAGCAGCTGGAAGATCTCTTCGCCCTCGGTCGGGTTCGTGCCGGAGCACAGCTCGTCGAGGATGGCCAAGCCTTCGCGCGGCAGCGTCTCGAACAACTTGCGAATGCGCAGCAGCTCCGTACCCAAGCGCCCTTCGCTCTGCTCCGCCTCGGCTTGCTGCACGAGCGAGACGAACATGCCCGGGCGCACGCAGAGCCGCGCCGCGCGCGCGGGCACGAACAGTCCGGCTTGGGCCAGCAGCTGGCTCAGGCCCACCGACTGGAGAAGGCGCGTCTTCCCACCGGAATTCGGCCCCGTGACGATGGTGATGGCGTGGCCGCCGTGCGCGATGTCGCACGGCACCGGTGGCGATGGCTCGAGAAGCAAGAACGGGTTGAACAGCTGTTCGAAGCGCGAGTCGCCGCTACCGTCGGCGGCCGGCTCGACCAGCTCTGGCAGGCAGACGGCCAAGCCCTTGCCGCGGGCCAGCGCGCGAAAGCGCAGCGCGGCCGCGTACAGCTCCAGATCCAGCATCAGCTGGTACAGCAGCAGCCAGGCGTCTTGCAGCTCGTCGAACACGCTCTCGACCAACCTGCCGAGAAGCTCCGAGCTCCTCACCGAGAGCCCGCGAAAGAGCAGCGATAGGCGAGAGAGGAAGCGCCGCAGCGGTGACGCGTACCACGGGTTCGCCTGGTTCTCCTCGACGCGCTGGATCGCGAAGCTGCGGACCTCGCCGTCGTGACCGAGGCGAACGCGCACGTCGACGGTAGCGAGGTTGCTCTCGTAGTCGAGCAGGCTCTCGAGGTGAGCGAAGCCGTCGGTGGCTCTGACTGCTTGCACGAACGTAACGACCCGCTCGAGCGGGCCGCCCGCGCCCTCGAACGCGCTCCCCACCTTGTCGAGCGTGGCCCGGAATGCGCGCAGAATGTCGAGGCGGCGCAGCACCGCGCCGCTGTGGCGCGCGCGATCCGCGCCCTGAAATAGCTCGAATAGGTAGCGAATCTCCGCGAGGGCGCGCTCGAGGGCGGCGCCGCGCTCGGGCGTCTCGAGCAGCTGCTCGAGCACCTGATGACGGAAGCGTAGCGTCGCCAAATCGCTGGTGGGGTGGGTGAGCACCGCGAGCAGCGGCCGCTGCAGCAAGGGATACCGATCGCGCTTGTCGGGGCTCACGCACAAGCAGCGCGCCACCAAGTCCTTCACGAACAAATCGCGCGCGAACAGCTCCGGGTCGAAGCTCGACGAGCCGGGGCTGTAGCTGCGCAGCACGCGCTCGAAGGCTTCGGGCGAGCTGCCGGTGGCGAACGCGAACGTCAGCGTCTCTGCGAAGAGCCGAGCGTCGAGGCGCAGCCGCGGCGCTGGTTCGAGCAGGTCCGGTGACTGCATGCTAGGCGCCCAGCGCGACCAGCCGCTCGGTGAGCTTTTGACGGAGCCCTGCGTACTGCTCGGAAGCGCCGGGGCGGGGGCTCACGTTGCTCTGGGGATCGGTCGCAGCGAAGACCTCGTAGAGCGAGGAGAATGACTGACCCGAAAGCGCCTCCGCCGCCCGCAGCGCCCCGCCCAGCGCCGAGGAGTTGCCGACCGACAGGGCTCGGATATCGGCGTCGAATACGTCGGCCAGCACCTGCCGAATGCCGCGGTTCTTCGAGGCCCCCCCCGTGACGCGGATGAACCGAGGCCGCTCGCCGATCCAGTCGGAGTGGCGCTGCATGCTGAGCGCTTGGGCTTCCACGATGGCGCGCGCCAGCGTGGCTGGCTCTTGCCAGCTCGTGAATTTCTCGCTGCCGAAAAGTTCCACCTTCGGCGCCAGCAGCTTCGGAGTCATTTCTGGGATGAAAAACGGCAGCATCAGGTTGCCTTGGTTCCCCGGCTGCGTTTCTTCCAGAATCGCGCGCTCGAACGCCTCCCAACTCAGCCCTGCGCGCTCGGCGACCTTCTCGCGCGCCAAGGAGCCGTTGGCGAAGCAGATCAGGCACATGAAGCCGCCGGCCGGGTTGCCGAACACGTGACCGAAGCCGCGGGGATCCGTGTGCGGGCTGCGCATGGCGGCGAACACGGTGTCGCTCGTGCCCATGCTGACGACGGCGGTGCCGGGCTCGGTGGCGCCCATGCCGACGAGGCTCGACGGATTGTCGCCGGTGAAGGCGATGACGCGGGTGCCGCGCGCGAAGCCGTAGCGCTGCACGAAGTATTCGGCGATTTCGCCCACTTCCGTGCGAGAGGGCACGGCCGCCGGCAGCTTCTCGGCGAGGCCGGGCGCGGTGGCGGCGACCAACGCAGAGCTCCAGTCGCCGCTCGCGAGCTCGAGCAAATTCATGCCCGCGCCGTCGCCGTGATCGATCGGCGCGCTGCGGTTGATGAGCAGCGACGCGATGAACGAGCTGACCAAATGGATCTCGCGCGTGCGCTCGTAGGCCTGAGCGTCGCGCTTCCAGAACGCGCGAATCTGCGGCCCGGTGAAGCGCTCGATCGCGCGTGAGCCGCTGATGCTGACCACCCGCGCGTCGCCGCCCACCGCCTCCGCGATCTCGCGGCATTCGGCGCTGGTGGAGCTATCCATCCAAATCGGTGACGTGCTGCGGCTCAGCAGGGGCGCTACCTGCTCCGCGAGCGCCCGACTCGCGTCCCACGCCGGGACGTCGGCGAGGGAGCGCGAAAGGTACACGGAGCCGTGCTGTTGACCGGCGCCGCTGATGCCCTTGATGGCGCTGAAATCGGTGCCGCGAGCCTTGAGCCGACCCAGCAGCAGATCGAGCGCCTCCACCCACATCAGCGGGTTGGAGTGCTTGAGCTGCGGATCTTCGTGCTCCAGAAAGCCGCTCGGCGAAGCGTAGTGGGGCAGGGCCTTGCCGAAATTCACGCTCTCGTCGACGACGACGCGCCCGGCGTCGGTGTCGATGATCATCGCGGAGAGGCTTTGCGTGCTGGAGTCGAGTCCCAAGTACAGTCCCATGCGCGCTAGCCTAGTTCCGGGCGCCTCAAGTCTCAATCGGCCTCGAAAACCGCCCGCGAGACCCGATTTGCGCGGCCGGCGCCGCCGCTTCCGTAAATCAGCGCTTGCCTCCCGCCGCTCGTGGCGACAATGGGGAGCCTGCCGATGAGTCCCAGGCCACGTGCGGAGCATGAACAGAGGCCGCGCCGCAGCGGCGCGAAAGGAAGGTCGAGTTGGGTGTTTCTCGTGGGGCGCTGACGTTCACGCGCCTGTTCGTGCAGGGCAAACCTCCCAAGGATTTGCGTAAGCGTTACTTGGATGCGGTGCGGCTGCGAAAGTTCACGCCGCTCGCGCCCGAGGACGAAGCGTCGGAAGCGGTGGGCTGGTGCGTGATCGAGCGGCCGTTCGATCTCGATTTTCAGGCCGATCGCATCTTTTACGACCGCTTCGTCCAGCTCGGCTTTCGCGTGGACAAGTGGCGGATCCCGGGGGTGCTCTTGCGTTCCCAGGTGGCCGACGAAGAGCAGCGCATGCTGTCGCGCGCCGGTCGCGAGAAGCTCACCCGCGCCGAACGCGAAGACATCAAGCTGCGCGTGATCGCGCGCCTGCGAAAGAAGATCTTGCCGACCTCGCGCGCGTTCGACGTGCTGTGGGATCTGGACGCGGGCACGGTGCTGCTGTTCACCCACGCCGTGCGCACGACCGAAGAGTTCGTGGCGCTGTTTCAGAAGACGTTCGGGCTCGAGCTCCACGTCGACAGCCCCTACGCAGCGGCGGGCCGAGCCGGGCTCACGGCCGCGCAGCAGAAGGTCTTCGAGAAGGTAGAGCCGCTCAGCTTCATCTCGGGCCGCAAAGCCAAGGCGGCGCTGGAGAAAGCAGCCGAAGAAAAGGCGCGCAAGGCGGCGGAGGCGGCGGAGGCGGCGGCCACCAGCGACGAAGCGGACGACGAGCCCGAGCCCGCGGAGGCCGATGAGGAGATGTCCGAGCTCATCGAGCGCATCGAGACCACGCGTTTCCTCGGCCCCGAGCTGGTGCTGTGGCTGTGGCTGCGAGCCGAGCTGTTTTCGGAGCCGGTGGCGCTGGGTGAGCTCGGATCAGCGGAGGTTTGGCTCGATCGCAAGCTGATGTTCGAGCACGTGCTCGATCGATCCGAGCGCGTGGCGGTGCGCGGCGCTCAGCCATCCGGCAGCCCGGAGGCGCGCGAAGCCGTGCGCAACCTGAAGCACCCGGTCGCGGCGCGCTTCGTGCTGCGGCTCGACCAGCAGGACTTCGCGCTCGATTTCAACGCGCCTCGCTACTTGATCGGCGGCGGCGCGATCCCGGCGCTGCTCAAGGAGGAAGGGGACGACGCCTTCCTCGAGCGCACGGCGTTGATTGAGAAGCTGACCCAGCTCCTCGACGCCGTCTTCGCGGCCTTCTTGCGCGAGCGCTTGTCACCGGCCTGGCACAAGGCCTGGCAGCCGGCGCTCGTCGCGTGGGTCGAGGGCGAAAATGTGCCCGCCAGCGTGCTGAAGGAGCTCGCGGCCGCCACCAGCGCCGCTCGCCGAGCCGCCGCGCGGTGACGGGCCGTCGCAGCGCTACGGGGAGGCGAATGCCCGCGAGACGCGCCACAGCACCACGAATGCCCCGCAGCTCACGAGGGCGGCGAGGTTATCCGCGAGTGACGGGTGGAAAACCAACACGAAGCCGTGACCTTTGATCAGCGCTGCGAAGCTCGAGACACAGAACGGCATGATGTACAGCCGGGCGACCTGCCAGGGCTCGAGCCGGGTGCGCGAGCGTCCGCCGTGGGCCGTGCTCAGGTAAAGGCCGGTGCCGATGATGGCGCTGATACCGAGCGAGCTCAGCCACAGCCGGGGGCTCGGATCGAAGTAGCGCCACGCGACGATCACCCACCAGATGTAACACCACAGCACGAGCCGCGGCGGCGTCAAGCTCGCCAGGTAGCGCACCGGCCAAACGCCGGTCGAGTGGGCGGCGCTGGCGTGCCCGCTCATCGGAAGAGCCGGGGTTGGCCGGTGGCCTCGATCACGCTCGTCCACACGTCGTCGCCGGGATCGACCCGCTTGCGGCTGCGCGTGGCGAGCGACATCGGCACGTGGACGAAGCGCCCGTGCCAGCGGCCGATCAGCATTTCGGTGTTGCCCGCCATCGCGGCGTGCACCGCGTTTCTGGCCATGTTCCAGCAATAAACGCTGTCCGACGGGGAAGCGGGCACGCTACGAATCGCGTAGCTGGGATCGATGTACTTCAGCGTCACGGCCCGCGCTCGCTCCGTGAAGTGGCGGGTGAGCCGATCGCGGAGGAAGACGCCCACGTCGCCGAGCTTGGCGTTCCCGCTCTTGTCGGAGCTACCGCTGCCATCGGAGACCAAGTCTTGCGCGGCCCCCTCCGCGACCACCAGCACGACGTGCCCTTGGCGATCGAGCACCCGCTCCACGTAGCGCAAGACCCCGCCTTCGCCCTCGAGCTGCATCGCGACCTCGGGGATGAGCACCAAATCGACGTCGGTCGAGGCCAGCGCGGCGCTGCAAGCCACGAAGCCGGAGTGTCGGCCCATCAGCTTCACCAAGCCGATGCCGTCGCGCGCCCCCGTCGCCTCGACGCGCGCGGCGCGGATCACCTCGACGGCGGCGGAGTAGGCGCTCTCGAAGCCGAAGCTGCGGTCGATGAAGTGGATGTCGTTGTCGATGGTCTTGGGTACGCCCACCACGCCGAGCGCGAGGCCTCGTCGCTCGATTTCTGCGGCGATTTGCATGGCGCCGCGGATGGTGCCGTCGCCGCCGATCACGAACAGCACGTCGAGGCCGAGCGCCTCGAGGGTGTCGACCACGTTGCCGGGGTCTTGGCTGCCGCGCGACGAGCCGAGGATGGTGCCGCCCTGGTGGTGGATGCGCGACACGGTGTCGGGCGTGAGCGGCTCTGGCGTCTTGCCGCGCGAGACGAGCCCTTCATAGCCGTACCGAAAGCCGCAGATGCGCTTCACGCCGTAGCCGAACCACAGCTCGAGCACCAAGCCGCGGATCACGTTGTTCAGGCCCGGACAAAGCCCGCCGCAAGTCACGATGCCGGCTCGCACCTTGCTCGGCTCGAAGAACACGCGGTTGCGCGGGCCTGCCAGCTCGAACGCCGGCAATTGCGCGAGGCGCTCCGGTGAAGCCTGGGGCAGCTGCGACAAGCGATCGTCGACCAGCACTTTGTCGGCCTCGCCGACGAAGTGCATCGCGCCCTCGCCGAGGTGCCCGGCTGCCGGCGACGGGAATCGGCAGGGGCCGAGGTCCTTGATGGCGACGTCGCGCGCCGTGATGCTTCCGAGCGGCCCGCCCGCGAGATGAAGGTCGACGCGCACACGCTCCCCCGCCGTGGGTGGCGACGGCGTATCCGTTCGAGCAGCGTCCGTGCTCATCGGCGCCGATCGTGCGCTCGCGTGAGTTTCCCGAATGCGTCGGGGCGATTATCGGAGCCGCAACGTCACCAGAGCTGGTGTACGGCGGGCTTCACGTCGGCGTCATAAACGGCCTTGATGGCGTCTAGCAGGCTCGCGTCGAGCGGGCCTTTTTCGCCGACCCGAACGTTCTGTTCCACCTGATCGGTGCGGCGCGCGCCCGGGATCGAGCAGGTGACGGCGGGGAAGGAAGCGATGAAGCGCAGCGCCAACTCTGGCAGCGTCATCTCGGGAGGGAGCAAGGCGCGCAGCTTCTCGACCACGGCCAGGCTCTTCTCGTAGTCGAAGCCGGAGAACGTCTCGCCCCGGCTGAAGGCGGCGCCCTCGCGGTTGAAGCTGCGATGATCGTCGGGGTGAAACTTGCTGGCCTTCGTGAGCTTGCCCGTCAGCATGCCCGACGAGAGCGGCAAGCGCGCCAGGATGCCCACCTGGCGCTCGAGCGCGCGCGGGAAGAACAGCTCAGCGGGTCGCTGCCGCAAGATGTTGAACACGATCTGCACCGACTGGATGCCGGGGTACTCGATGGCCTTCAGCGCTTCCTCGCTGCGCTCCACGCTCGCGCCATAAAAGCGCACCTTGCCCGCCTTCACGAGGTCGTCGAACACGCCGAACACCTCGGGCATGTAGAAGACGTCGGTAGGGGGGCAATGGATCTGCAGTAAGTCGAGGGCCGGCAGCTCGAGGTTCTTGAGGCAACGCTCGACGTACGCGGTGAGGTTCTCGCGCGTGTAGCTGGCGGCGGTGTGCGGGTTCGCGCGGCGGCCGATCTTGGTCGCGACCCAAAACGGCTCGCTCCGCTCCCGTCGCAGGCGGGCCAGCAGCCGCTCGCTGTGGCCGTCGCCGTAGACGTCGGCCGTATCGAAGAAATTGACGCCCAAGTCGAGCGCGCGGTGCAGCGTCTTCATCGATTCGCCGTCGTCGACGGCGCCCCAGGTGCCGCCGATGGCCCACGCACCGAAGCTGATGCTGGAGACCTCGTAGCCCGTGCGTCCAAGAGCCCGATACTGCATGGCGCGTGTCATATCAGTACGCGAGGTCGCGTGCTATGACGCCGGCGGCCCCGCCTCTTGCGCCCCGAAACCGCTTCAAAACCCGGCGTTCACCTGCCCAAGGCGGCCGCTTTCATGGTCGCCGCGGCGCTGCTCTTCGCGTTGATGAGCCTGATGGTCAAGCTGCTCTCCCACGAGCTGCCGAGCGCGGTCGTGGTGTTCCTGCGCAGCAGCCTGAGCCTGCTGATCTTGCTGCCGCTGCTGCGTGGAGGTGGCGCATCGCTGCTCCGTACCCGACACCTCAAGGAGCACATCGTGCGCGGCGTGGTGGGCATGGGCGCGATGTACTGTTTCTTCTTCACGATTGCGGAGCTGGGCTTGGCCGAGGCCTTGCTGCTCAACTACTCGCTGCCCCTGTTCATTCCGCTCGTGGAGCGGGCCTGGCTCGGTGAGCCGACGCCGCGGGGCATCTGGCGCCCGCTCGCGATCGGTATGCTCGGCCTCGTGCTCGTGCTCAAGCCGGGAATGGCGTTGTTTCGCCCGGCTGCGATGGTGGGGGTGCTGGGCGCGGTGCTGGCCGCCACCGCTCAGGTCGGCGTGCGGCGCCTCACGCTCAGCGAGTCGGTCGCCAAGATCGTGTTCTTCTTTTCGATCAGCGCCACCCTCATCGGGCTCGGCCCTGCGCTCTTCGCCTGGGTGACCCCCAGCGCCGCGAGCTCACCCTGGGTGCTCGGGATGGTGGCGTGCGGCACCGTCGCGCAGTTCTTGATGACACGCGCTTACCAGCTGGCTCCCGCGGCTCAGGTCGGGCCGTTCATCTACGCGTCCGTGGTCTTCGCGGCCCTGCTCGACTGGCTCGTCTTCTCGCATCGGCTCGACGGCCCGAGCAGCGTGGGCACCCTGCTCGTCATCGGCGCGGGCATCGTCGCGCTGCGCAGCGGCAAGCGCCGCAGCGCTGAGCCGCCGAGCGCCGAGTAGCGCTGGCGCGGCGCGGGTGCCTCTCGCTGTGCGAGGCACCCGCGAAGGCCGCCAGAGACGCGGCCCGCCCGCTAACGGCTCAGATGGACAGCTGCGGTCGGCCCTTCTCAGGCCAATCGAGGTGAAAGAACTTGCCGCGCGGCTGATCGACGCGCTCATAGGTATGAGCCCCGAAGTAATCGCGCTGGGCTTGCAGCAGGTTGGCGGGGAGGCGAGCGGTGCGGTAGCCGTCGTAGTAGGCGAGCGCGCTCGAGAACGTGGGCAGGCTGATGCCGTGCTCGATGCCGAGCGCGACGGCCTTGCGCCAGTTCTTCTGCGCCTTCTTCACCGTCTTGTTGAAGTACGGATCGAGCAGCAAGTTCGCGAGCTTCGGATCGCGCGCGTACGCCTCGGTGATCTTCTGCAGGAAGCTTGCGCGGATGATGCAGCCGCCGCGCCAGATTTGAGCGATCTCGCCGAAGTCGAGCTTCCACTTGTACTCTTCCTGCGCGGCGCGCATCAGCTGGAAGCCCTGCGCGTAGGAGCAGATCTTGGAGCAGTACAGCGCGTCCATCACCGCGTCGACGAGCGCCTTCTTGCTGCCTTTGAACTTCTTGCCCGGCCCCTTGAGGATCTTCGAAGCCGCGACGCGCTCTTCCTTCACGGCCGAGAGGCAGCGCGCGAACACGGCTTCGGCCACGGTCGGCGCGGGCACGCCCATGTCGAGCGCGTTGGCGCTCGTCCACTTGCCGGTGCCTTTTTGGCCGGCCGCGTCGAGCACCACGTCGACGAAGGGCTTCTTCGACTTCGGATCTTTCTGGCCCAAGATGTCGGCGGTGATCTCGATCAAGAAGCTATCGAGGATGCCCTTGTTCCACTTGCCGAACACCTCCGAAAGCTCCGCCGGCTTCATGCCCGAGAGCCCGCGCAAGAGGTCGTACGCTTCGCAGATCATCTGCATGTCGCCGTACTCGATGCCGTTGTGCACCATCTTGACGTAGTGCCCGGCGCCGTTTTCGCCGATGTACGTGGCGCACGGCACCCCGCCCTCGATGGGCTTGCCGGGCGTCGCGCCCAGCAGCGGCTTGCCTGTCTTGGCGTCCACCTTGGCGGCGATGGCGTTCCAAATCGGCTCGAGCACCTTGTAAGCGGCCGGATCGCCGCCCGGCATCAACGACGGACCGAAGCGCGCCCCTTCTTCACCGCCCGACACGCCGGAGCCGATGAAGCGCAGGTTCTTCTCCTTGAGCGCCTTCTCACGACGGATCGTGTCCGTCCACAGCGCGTTGCCGCCATCGATGATGATGTCGTTCTTGTCCAGCAGCGGGACGAGGCTGTCGATCACCGCGTCGGTCGGGCCGCCCGCCTTGACCAAGATGATGATCTTGCGCGGCTTCGACAACGACTGCACGAACTCCTCGAGCGTGGAGCTGCCGACGAGGCCGCCCGGCGTATCGGGGTTCTCGCCCACGAACTTGTCGGTCGTGGCGGTCGTGCGGTTGTACACGGAGATCTTGAAGCCGTGATCCGCGATATTCAGAGCCAGGTTCTGGCCCATCACCGCCAGACCAACCAGGCCAATGTCAGAGAGATTCTTCGCCATTGAGAGGCTCCCCGAATAGTCAGACGCGCGGCCGGGAACCAGCGAAAAATCGCCTGGCATCGCTGCGCAGCCGTGAACCTCGCGCCGAATTGGGGCGGGAGCGCTAGTCCGCCAGCGGTTTCTCGCTGTCGCGGTGCGGCTCACCTCGGCTCGGCGCTGCAAATACGAGTCGGCCCACCAAGGCGCTTGCCGTGGTGGGCCGAGTCATCTCGGGCCTGGATTGCGCCCGAGCTTGTCAAGAGCCGAGTCAGTCCGTGATGGCGGACGAGACGTTCGTGCCCGGCTCTACGACGGGCGGAGCCGTGCAGAACAGCTTGACGCCGTACGCCGTGGCGGAGCACTCGGTGTCTTCGTCGCAGCCGAGCGGCTCGCACACCTTGTTGGCGTTGCAGATGGACGTGTACTGAGCGCTGCTGATGACGCCCGCGTTGCAGTCGTAGTCAGTGGCGCAAGACGGCTGACACGTTCCATCCAAGCACACCGCGTTGACGTCGTTCAGACGACGCACGCACGACTCGTTCGTCGTACACGAGTCGGCCGGCACGCAGACCTTGATGTCCTCATCGCACACGCGCGGCGCGACGTTACCCGGCGCCAGATCGAGGGTGGCCGGACCGACGTTCGAGCCTGCGGGGCAATCGAGGTCGTTGTCGCACTTGCGATAGCACTGCTTCAGCGCCTTCACGCAGGTGCATTCGCCCTTGGCGCAGGTGTCGCTGGGGTCGTCGGCCACGGGCTTGTCGACGCAGCTCGCGTCGTTGGTGCAGCCCTCAACTTCGCCGACCTCAGCCGCGCAGCGGCCATCGCTATTGCAGTAGGCGGCGGCCGCATAACCGAGCAGCGAGTAGCCGGCGCGCGAGAACGTGGGGCAACCACCCACCACGTCCACGGCGTCCTCGGTGCACTCCGCCTCGTACACGCAACGGCCGCTGTCCGAGCAGGACCAAGTGTCGTCACAGTCGCAGTAGGTGGCGAACGCGGCGCACTTGGCGTTGTTGGCCGCCGTCAGCGTGCCGTCGCAATCGACACCATCCAGCTGCTCCTTGAGGTCCGAGCAGGACTTGGCGCCGGTGCCGTAGGGCGTCCCGACCGCGTAGGCCACGTGCAGCTCTACCGGCAGCTGACAGCAGTCAGCGTCCTCGCGACACTCCGCGCCGTTGCACGACTTGCCCGTCGCCTCGATGGCGCCACCGGCCGGCGTGCAGACGCTGACGCTGTTGGAGAAGGGGCTGAGCCGGCAGGCGAGCCCGGCGGCGCAGTCCGCCGTCACCTTGCACGCTTCGTTGACCTGACCGAGGCGCACCGGGTCGTTGCCCTCGCCGCCCTCGCCATCGGGCTTCTTCATGCAGCGGTTGTTGTAACAGCCGAGGCCGTCCTCGCAGTCGGCAGCCCTCGTACAGCTCTCGCCTTCGGCGCCGAGCACGGGGGGGAGGGGGCCGGTGGCGCCCGTGCCGGTCGCGCCGGAGCCTTCGCCGCCTTGGCTATCGCTGCCGCCAGAGCTGTTCGAGCTCTTGTAGCAAGCGCCCTGGAGGCACTTCAGACCGTCGTTGCAATCAGCCGAGCTGTCGCACGATTCGCCGACGCCGCTCTTGGCGATCGTCGCGTCGCTGTCGCAGCCCGTCATGAGCCCGCCCGCGGCGAGCGCCATCAAACTAAGAAAAGACAGAACTAGTTTACTTTGCATTGTTACTCCTCCGACTCTGTTCGCCGGACTCCAAGGCAGCGCTCGGAGTCGAATCCCTTATTTTTGCAGCAGCTTGAACTCGATGCGCCGATTCTCTTGACGCCCCTTGTCCGTCGCGTTGTCGGCGACGGGCTCGTTCGCGCCCGCGCCCCGCGTCTCGATGCGCCCTGGCTCGATACCCTTGCCGACGAGGTACTCTTTCACGGACGCCGCGCGCTGCTCGGACAGCTCGAGGTTCTTCGCGGGCTCACCGACGTTGTCGGTATGACCGCTGATCGCGATGCGCAGCTCCGGGTACTGCTGCAGCACCTGCACGGCCTCGTCGAGCAGCTTGTTCGACTCCTTGCGGATCGTCGCCTTGCCGAAGTCGAACTGGATGCCCTTGATCACGCCCGAGAACTTGGCGACTTCCTTGGGCAGCTCGTCGGGGCAACCGTCGCTGTCTTGGAAGCCGTTGGCCGTCTCCGGCTCGTCGACGCACTTGTCCACGTCGTCCGGGATGCCGTCGCCGTCTTTGTCACGAACGGGGCAGCCATCGGGCGCCACGCCCTTCTCCGTGGGGCACTTGTCTTCCGGCACCAGGATGCCGTCGCCGTCCGCGTCCTTGTTCGGGCAGCCGTCGGCGGGCGCGGGCTCCGCGCCGTCTTCGGCCTCGGTCGGACACGGGTCGCTCGCGTCGGGGATGCCGTCTTTGTCCGTGTCGACCGGCGCGGGGCAGCCGTTCGGCGCGACGCCGGGCTGCATCGGACAGGCGTCGTTCGGATCGAGGAAGCCGTCGTTGTCGGAGTCACGCGGGGGAGGCGGCGCCGTTTCGGCGGGCGTGCGACCGAGCGTGAACGACAAGCCGAGGAGGATCTCGAAGTTCTGAACCAGGTCGCCTTCCTTGATGCTCGGCGGCTCTCGGTTCTCCTGCATCAGGTTGTCGCGCAGGTCGAGGCGCGCGCTGAGGTACTGGTTGAAGGCGTACTTGGCGCCGATGCCGAAGTAGAGCGACGGGTCGCTGTCGTCACCGAGCGCGGTCGCGTTGCTCTTCAGGTTCATGCCGCCGGCGCCGACGAGGACGAACGGCACGAGGCGATACCTGGGGTACTGGGCGAGCGCGTGCAGGCGGTAGGTCCAGATCGTCGCGTCGGCGTCGTTGCCGCGCGTGCTGGTGGGGATCACGCCGAGCTCACCTTCCGCGCCGAGCCACGAGAACGGGTAAAATCCGGCGCGAATACCCAGATCCAAGCCCGGCCGAAGCCTCTGGTGGCCCTGCGCGGGCGGCTGGTTCGCGATCACTTCCAGGTCTTGGATGTTGTGTTGATCGGAGAACAGCGCGACGCCGCCGTAGATGCCCAGCTCGAGCGCCATCGGCTTCGGGCGGTACCGCCGCCAGAAGCTGTCGCCACCGCCCGAAGCGCTCGAAGAGGCGCTCGCGCCTTCGTTCGAAGCTTGGAAAGAAAATCCGGCTTCAGCCGCGTCAGCGCGGTGAGGCGCGACGGCGACGGCGGACAGTCCAGCAATCAACCCGAGGAGATAAGATGAAGAGCGCATGGTTCTACGACGTTCCTGAAAATAGACCCCTGAGAAATCCCGAAGCCGGGAAGAAGAGCCCACTTGAGAACTTTTCGCAACATCCCCGACTTCGAATGTGTGGCGGGGCGAAGATGCTCACACCCCTGCCGCTGGGCTCCAGGGCGAGCGCGCATTGGTCCGAGCCTGGTTCGACGGCGCTCAACCGCCTGAATTCAGCCGGGAAAGCAGAAAACACACCACAGGCTCAGTGACACTGGAATCGGTTCCGGCTGGGCAAAATCGCGACGATGAGACTGCCATTCAGCCGATCGGCCAATCACCACGTCAGAGCGGAAGTCTGCTCACGAATGGTGTTCGTCACCGCATCGATTGCGCGAGGACGCGCGGCGTACGCAAGCGACGTCGAGCACAAAAGCATCAGGCGCGACCACCGCTCGGCGGCCGCGCCTGAGTTCGGGCTCTTCAGCCCTTTCCTCGCCCTGATCAGCCCGCGCTGGCCGAGCCGCTCGCCGACGCGCTGGCCTGGACCGACACGTTGATCGACACCGAGGCGTCTGCCTGAGCCTTCAGCGACGAGACGAAGCACCCGCCGACCTTCATGGCCGCCGCGCCGCCGCTCGATACCGCCGCTTGAGCGCCTTCAGCGGCCGCCTTCACGTTGCCGGTGATGCCCTCGAGCTTGCCCTTCATGCCCATCGAGACCTTGAGCAGGCCGGGCAGGTTCTTGGTGAGCGCGCCCTTCAGCTTCATGGCCGCGTCGGCGTCCGCCGCGCCATCGACCTTCACGAACACGGTGGCCGGGGTGCACTCGGCCTTGCCGTTGACCTCGGCGTCGCAGTTCGCCTTGCACTCTGCGCTCATCTCCGGCGGCTTGACGCTGCCGCTGCACTTGGGCGCCTTCATCTCGACGCTGCACTTGCCCGAGCAGGTGCCCTTGCACTCGCCCTTGGCCTGCATCTCGCAGCTGGCCGAGCACGAGCCCTTGCAGGTGCCGTTGCACTGCGCGTCGGCCTTGCCCTTGCACTTGCCTTCGCAGGTGCCGGCGCACTTGCCGTTGGCGTTCTTGCCGTCGCACTTGCCGTCACAAGTGCCGTCGCACTTGCCGGAGATCTCCGCGTTGCACTCGCCTTTGCACTCGCCGCTGCAGCTGCCTTCACAGGTGGCGCCGGCTTCGACGGTGCACTTGCCTTCGCACTTGGCGTCGCACTGCCCGCTGATCTCGCCGCCTTCGCAGGTGGCCTTGACCTCACCCGGCTTGACCGTCGCGTCGCACTTGGCGGCGCAGTCGACGCTGGCGTCGAGCGACGCCTCACACTTCGGGGGCTTCACGTCGACCACGACCTTGCCTTTGGCCTTGGCCTTGAACTCGCCGATCAGCTTGCTGGCGAAGTTGCAGGCGGCTTCGGCCTTCTTGCCAGGGCCGTCTTCCTTCGGCTTCAGGTCGTCGTCGCTGGCGCCGAGGTCCTTCGCCAAGCCGCTGCACGCGGTGACGACCTCGGCCTCGACGTCCGCCGCGATGGCCTGCAAGTTGGCGCCAGCGGCGAGCGCGGCTTTCACCTTGCCTTCGAGCTCACCCTCGAGACCAAAGTTCGCGTTCATGATCGCGGAGGCGTCCGCGATGTTTGCGGGGCAGCTGCCGGGTGCGCCGGGCACGTCCGGCAGGCCTTTACCGCCGGGGAGCTTGCCGCAGTTGTTGAGCATCGGAACGCTGGCCACGATCATCAGGGCCATGAGCTTGGACGACAGGCTTCGGCCTCGTTTGGCTGACATAATTCTCTTCCTCCTGAAGAAGCCGGGCTTTCGGCCCGATCCCAGCGGGACGCTATTCCCGTTTCTCGAGAAGGAAAAGCCACCCCGCGATTTCGCGGCTTTTCCTGAAAATCAGGCCGAGCGGCGGGATTTGAGCATCTCTTGTAGGTCCCACACCGGACCTGCAATGAAGGAGAGCCCGTCGTCACTGAAAGCGGGGGCGCGCTTCTCGAACGCCGCGTGCCCCACCAGGTTGAGGGCCCAGCCCGCCGCGAAGGCCCCCAGAGAGCCAGCCCAGAGCGCGCCGCTGACGGGGCTGAACGGCCTCGACACGAACAGCCCCGCGGCGCCACCGAGGATGAGCGGGATCCCGACCAGGTGCAGCGTGCGGTTCGTGCCGTTCTGGTGCGTGTCGCGATAGAAAGCCAGCGATGCCTGCCAGCGCTCGGCGGCGCCGCCGACGAACTCGGGGTGACGTGCGCGCCAATCCCGTTCGAGCACCTTCACGCCCGCCCCGAACAGCGACAGCGCCGTCTTCTTGAAACCAGCGCAGAGCGCGCCCATACCGACGACCGACAGCGCGACGCCAAGCGTGGCGGCGGGAGAACGTTGAGCCATACGAGCCACACTAGCGCGTCCCGCGGCGTGGTAACAGGCGGCGCCATGGCGCTCACCGCGACGATCTATCGACTCGGCGTCACGCTTTCGGACGTGGAGCGCGGGGTGTACGAAAAGCTCGAGCTCAGGATGGCCCGGCATCCGTCCGAGAGTTCGCGCTATTTCTGGCTACGCACGATCGCTTATTGTCTTTCCTACGAAGACGGCATCGCGTTCAGCAAGGGGGGGCTGTCCGATAGCGACGAGCCCCCCGTCTCGATCGTCGACCCCACCGGCATCTTGCTGGCATGGATCGATGTCGGCGCGCCGTCGGCCGAGCGCCTGCACAAGGCCTCCAAGGCAGCGCGGCGCGTGGCGCTGTTCAGCGCGAGCGAGCGGCAGCACCTCGAGCGCGAGGCGGCCACGCGCAAAATTCACGCCCTCGAGGACATAGCCGTCCACTTGCTCGAGCCAAGCTTCCTCGATCAGCTCGAGCAGCACCTGGAAAAGCACGTCGAGCTCGAGCTCGTGCACAGCGGCGGGCGGCTCTACGTCACGCTGCCGAAGGGCCTCGTCGAAGGCCCCATCACCGAGATCAGACTCTTCGCGTCCTGACAAGCAGGGTTCTGGGCGAACTGACGAGCTCTGGCACGTCCGGTGCAAGACTGCCTCGGAAATGGTCGCTCGCGTCACGCTGATGAGGTTTTTGGCCGCAGGCGTGCCCGTGTTCACGACGATGCTCGGGACTATTCGGCGCAGTGATGCGCATTGCGACGGTGCTCTCGCTAGCGGTGGCTGCCGCCGATGAGCTCTCTCGGCGAGGCGCGAGAGCCGCCCCCGACGGAGCTCGAACAGCGCCTGAGCTTCGCGGTCGGGATGCTGCAGCGGCTGCAGTGGCAACGCGTCGAATCCGACGCGGGGCGGCTCGAGATCCGCTTGGGCGGTGCCCTGAGCATCGACGACGCGGCCGCGCTCTGGACCCGCATCACGGAGACGCTCGCGCTCGAGCTCGAGGGGATACGCGCGGCGCGGCTCGACTTGTCGAACGTGACCTCCATCGACGGGGCGTGCATGGCGCTGCTCACGCGGCTGCGGGTCGAGCTGGTCGGGCGCGGCATCCCCTGCGAGTTCACCGGCGGGACGGGCGAGGTGCGTCGCATCGTCGAGCTGTACGGCGGGCGGAAGAAGCAACGCCGGGTGCGCGCTCCACGCAAGCCGCTCAGCGCCATCGAGCAAGTGGGCGGCGCGACGCTCTCCGTGCTGGCCGAAATCAAGCAGATCCTCGATTTCGTCGGTGAGCTGACGACCTCCACGCTGCACGTGCTGCGTCACCCGAGGAGCCTCAATCTGCGCGACGTGACGCTGACGATGGAGCGCGCTGGCGCCGACGCGGCTCCGATCGTGGTGCTGATCAATTTCCTGATCGGCTTCGTGATGGCCTACCAGAGCTCGGCGCAGTTGAAGCAGTTTGGCGCCAGCATCTACGTGGCCGACTTGGTCGGGGTGTCGATGACGCGCGAGCTCGGTCCGCTGATGATGGCGATTATCATCTGCGGGCGCTCAGGCGCGGCGTTCGCGGCCGAGCTCGGCACCATGAAGGTGTCGGAGGAGGTCGACGCCTTGCGCACGCTCGGATTCTTGCCGCTGCCGTACCTGGTGCTCCCGCGCATGCTGGGGTTGATTTTGGTCGCGCCCGTGCTCGTGCTGTTGGCTGACGCCGTCGGCATCGTGGGCGGCGCGCTCGTCGCGGCGCTGACGCTCGACATCGGACCGACGACGTTCTTGATTCAGCTGCAGACCGCGGTCAAAGCTAGCGACGTCGTCTCGGGCCTGGTGAAAGGGATGGTGTTCTGCGCGACGATCGCGCTCGTCGCTTGTCAGCAGGGCCTGGCCACGAGCGGCGGCGCGGAAGGGGTGGGGCGCCGCACCACGAGCGCCGTGGTCTCGATCCTGTTCGCGTTGATCGTGCTCGACGCGATCTTCACGGTAGCGCTCGGGGTGTTCGGGCTATGAAGAAGAACCTGATCTCCGTGGAGCACCTGCGGATGGGGCACGGGGAAACCGTGCTGCTCGACGACGTGAGCTTCGAGGTCGAGCGCGGTGATGTGTTCGTCATTTTGGGCGGCAGTGGCTGCGGCAAGTCGACGCTGCTGCGCCACCTCGTCGGCCTGAGTCAGCCGATGGCGGGCAAGATCTCGGTCGCCGGCACGGCGCCGCGGCTGGAAGGCGAGGCGCCGCGCTACGGCGTGATGTTCCAGTCCGGAGCGCTGTTCGGCTCGATGACCGTCGGGGAGAACGTGGCGTTCGCGCTTCAGGAATGGACGCACCTGCCGCCCGACGCGGTGCAAGCGATCGTGCGGGCCAAGCTGGCCCTCGTCGGTCTGGAGGGCGCCGAAGACAAGCTGCCCGCGGAGCTTTCGGGCGGCATGAAGAAGCGCGCGGCGATCGCCCGCGCCATGGCCTTCGAGCCGCCCCTGATCTTCTTGGACGAGCCATCTGCGGGGCTCGACCCGGTCAGCGCGGTGGAGCTCGACGAGCTGATCCTGGCGCTCAACCGCCACCTCGGCCTGACCGTCGTGATGGTGACGCATGAGCTCGAGAGCATCTTCAAGGTCGGCAAGCGCTGCATCATGCTCGACCGCGAGACTCGCAGCATCATCGCCCGGGGCGACCCGAAGGCTTTGCGTCGCGAGAGCGACGACCCGCGCGTGAAGCGCTTCTTCAACCGAGAAACGAGCGAAGCAAAGTGGCAGTAGGAACCAACCGCTGGAAGCTGGGGCTATTCGTGCTGACGGGAGTCGCCATCGGCATCCTCGCTTTGCTGCTGCTCGGCGCGAGGGCGCTCAGCCGTGACACCGTCGAGTTCGTCAGCTTCTTCGACGAATCGGTGCAGGGGCTAGAGGTAGGCTCGCCCGTCAAGTTCCGCGGCGTCACCGTAGGCACGGTGGCCAAGGTGGACATCGCCGAGAACCTCCGGCACGTGGAGGTGACGAGCCAGCTGAGCGTCGAGCAGGTCGGCAAGCTGCGGCTCACGGCGAAGGAGAACGCGGCCCAGCTTCACCCGGACATGCGCGTCCAGCTCTCGCAAACCGGGATAACCGGCGTCAAATTCCTGCTCATCGATTTCTTCGACTCCGCGACGAACCCGGTCGTGCCGCTGCCTTTCAAGCCGCCCGCCAACTACATTCCCACCGCGTCGTCGACGATGAAGAACTTGGAAGACTCGGTCACCAGGACCGCCAACCGCTTCCCCGAGATAGCGGAAGACGCATCCAAAGCCGTCGCGCAGGTGCGCGCGGTGGCGGAGCAGATCCAGGCCGGTCGCCTGCCAGAGCGCGGCGCCGAGACGCTGTCGCACGCCAACGCGGCGCTCAGCCAGCTCAACGCCCAGCTCAAGGCCGTCAACGCGGAGCAGCTCTCCAGCGAAGCCGAGAAGAACTTGAAGGAGCTCAACCAGGTGCTGATCAGGACCAACTCGCTGCTGACGCGGCTCGACGGCGAGCAGGGGCTCTTCCGCAACGCCGAGCGCAGCGCCGACGCCATCGGCGACGTGGCGCGAAGCGCGCGCGGCCTCGGTCCGGAGCTCGAGCTCACGCTACGCGAGATCCGCGGCGCGGCGCGCTCGGTCAAGCGCCTGGCCGACGCGCTCGAGCGCGACCCCGACATGCTGCTCAAGGGCCGCGCCGCGAAGGTGAGCCCGTGAAGCCGCTGTGCCTCGGGCTGGTGGCGGCGGTCAGCCTGCTGCCCGGTTGCGCGTTGACCTCCAAGGCCGACGCGCTCTCGCCGCGCTACTTCAATCCGCAGGTGCCGAGCAGCGCTCGCTCGCCCGCGGCGGCAGAGTCGCTCGAGCTGAAGCTCGGGCAGGTGTCGTCCGCCGCCAACTTGGACGAGCGCATGGCCTACCGCATCAGCTCGACGGAGGTCGGCTTCTATGACGACCGGCGCTGGACGGAGCTGCCCGAGGCCTACTTGCGGCGCGCCCTCGAGCGCGACTTGTTCGAGCAACGTCGCCTGAAGCGCGTCGTGAGCGGCATCGCTCCCGTGCTCGACGTCGAGCTGACCGCGTTCGAGGAGCTGCGGCAGCAGCCGCCCAAGGTGCGCGTCTCGCTGACCTTCAGCCTCAGGGACGAGCGTCACTCCCGGCTCGAGCGCAGCCTCACCCTCGAGCAGCCCGCGAGCGGCGGCAGCGACCCCGCCCAGAACGTCGCCCAAGCCCTCGCCACCACCCTCAGCCAAGCCGTCCGCACGCTCGGCGACGAAGTCGTGCGCGACCTCGTGCAGCCCGCCTCGCCCGACACCGCCCCCGCCAATCAGCAGTAGGCGCTCACGTACTCTCGCTCGTAGCGTCGAGGTTGATTGCGCCTCTTATGCGCTCGCCCTGCGGGTCACGGGGCTTGCAGCGACGGTGGGCAGGAGCTGAGCGACGCGTGCGTCGCAGCGGCCCGCTCGACGACGCCAGCAGGCCCCGCGCCTGCCCCGAGCTAAACCTAACAGGTGTATTATGTTCCTCCGGCGGGCCGGCTCCGCGCCTCGAGCCGGGCGACGCAGTACGGCTCGGAGCGCGACACGCGACCCGCAGCGTGCTGCGCACCTGCTGCGACCGACGCTGGCGACGAGGCTGTGTTGGCGCTGCGCGGCCGGCACGCTGCGCGGCGCTGCGCCCGCCCGCCCCCATGCTTCGCGGCTTGGCCGCCCGTAGCCACGCCCTACTGGCGGCCTCAGTACGTCATTGCCCCCGACGACGTGCGAAGCCCCTGGAGAAGCGATAAGATGCAAGGCATGCACGTTGCTCGCGTAAAGAATGGCCGGCTCATGCTGGATGAGCCGACGGATTTGCCGGAAGGGAGCGTCGTGCCGCTGGAGATCGCCGACGACTGGGACGACCTCGACGACGAGGAACGTGCGGCACTGCATCGCGAGCTCGCCGCCTCCATCGCCGAGCACAAGGCAGGCGGCCCCACGTACTCCGTCGAGGAGGTGCTCGCCGAACTGGGCTCCCGGCGGTGAACCTGCGAGTTTCTGGTCGGGCCAAGGCCCGAATCCGGCGCCAGGATGAGTGGTGGCGAAAGCACCGCCCCGATGCCCCGGACCTTTTCAAGGAAGAACTGGCGATCACTTTTTCGCGCGTGGCGCGCCACACGAAAGTGCGACGACCCCACGCTCAAATCGAGGACGAGCCAGTTTGGCGCGTCTTCATGCCCAGAACCGAGCAGCACGTTTACTACACGGTCGAGGCAGCCGACGAGATCGTGATCGAACGGTCTGGGGAGCCCGCCGCGGCCGCGGCCCAAAGCTGTAGCCCGGGCGAAGTCGGGGCGATCACCGCACTGAGGCTCAGCGTGGGAGGCGCAGGGGCTCGCGCTGGGCCGAGCCGCGCGGCGACTGGGCGGGCGGGAGCCGTACGACGAGAGACAGCGTGACGCGCCTAAGGGCACGTTGAGCGGCGGCGGCGCGTGCCGTGACCGATCAGCGACGCCGGATTGCGCCGGTCGCGAGAACGTGCCTGGTTAGCTAGGGCTGCTTTAATCCTCTGCTACTGCCGGTCATCCAACTGCAGGCGCACCATCGTGGACACCCATGGAGCACACCGGCAGCGCAACGGAAAGCCCGCTCTTCTGAGTGCCCTACGAAGGTCGGCTCGCCCTGCGCGCCCAGCTGGGCGCGGCGCGCGCGGCCAGGCCCGCGCCACAAACCTCGGCTTACAAACGAACGGGCCCAACGTCGCCTCACGGACCTCGGGCACGGGTGCGTTTACGGTACGTTTACGGGCAAGCGCGAGCGATCCCAATTTAGGGACACGCCCTAGGGCTTGAAGAGGTAGCCGCCGCCGCGAGCGGGGGCCGTGCAGCCGTCCGTGCAGGTCGGAGGTTGCGTGCTCATCGTGGCGCAGTCCGGCACGACGGCGGGGGTGTTCGGGTTGTCGACGCAGACGCGGATGGGCGGCGAGATGCCGACGTTTCCAGCGTTATCCACGACGCGCGCGGCGAGGCACACCCAGCCGTCGGGCTGATTGGCCGAGAGGAAGCTCCAGTCGATGCCCGTGCAGGAAGAGTCCGTGGAGACCGGTGTGCCAACCACGTACACCATGGGGTCTTTGATCTGTTTGAAGTAGGGCACGTAATACATGTCCGAGGTCTGGCCACACAGCTTGACACCGGGCTCGGTTTGCGTGCCGTACTGGCACGCGGGCAGGGTCGGCTCTTGCGCATCGCTCGGACCGAACCACGCTGAGCCCATGTTGTCGGGCAGCGGCTTCAGAGCCGTGAATTTGGGTGCGCTTTCGACGTTCTCTATGCCGCCAATGTCATCGCAGGTGTCGTCTTCCTGCGGATTCTTGTTCACCAGCAGCGGGATGGTGGCATTGGCCGGGTCGGGCAGAACATAGAGTCGCGTCTGCGTCTGATCGGTACCAGCGTAGTAGAAGAGCTTCTGCCCCACCTCGCGGTTGGTGCGTTCATGGACGAACGCGCGAAAGTAGCCAATCACCCCTTGCGGGGAACCGCCGAATTGCCCTGCTAGGTCGTTGATGGCTGAGCTGCCCACGGGGTCTAGCGAGCTCGAGCAATTGACGCCGTTGTCGATGCGAATGTTCTGCGGGTCCAGGTCGATCGCAGGTGCCACGTTATCCAAGTACAGCTGGATGGATTGGCCGCTCGCGGCTTGATTGCCGACGTTGTCGCGCGCTCGCACGGCCACCGTGGTCTGTACTTTCTCGAATTTCTCCACTTCCTTCGAGTCGAACGTGAAGGTGTACTTGTCGCCCTTCACGGTCCAGCCAGCATCAGGATTGAAAGTCTGCGGTTCATCCCCGTTGAACCGCGTGATGCTCACGGAGTTGGGATCCACGCCCGACGCTTCGTCGCGGATCGTCATCGCGATGGTGACCTTGCCGCCAACTACGGTCTGCGGCTTGGGCGACGTGATCGTAATGGCCGGACCTTCGCCATCGATCTCGATCGAGTAAGCGAGCGAAGCCGTGACGGGATCGGGAGTCCGTTTGTTGGTGGCGCGTACGACCACCGAGCCTCCGGGCAGCTGCGGAAACTCCTCGGGATCGTCGATCGGCAGCGAGGTACGGAACGTGCCCGCCGGACCTTCGACCAGATCGTACTGCTCGCCATCGAACTCGAACGTGACCTCCGCCACGTCCGACCCCGCGTCGTCGTCGACGAGTGGTGTTCCGACGATCCGGAATTCGACGGGCAAGCCGCCGGTGAGAGCGTACGACTCATCGGGCTCGGGTGTGATTGCGGTGATGCTGGGGCCGTGATCGACGAAAGTGTCGACCTGGGCCGTGGCTCGGCGCTTGGCCGTGTCGCTCGCGGAACAAACGAAAGTGACCCGCCCGGAGGGCACCGTCGCCAGCGTGAACTCCGCAGCGAACTCATTCTCGTTCTTGGCCGGTGATGCCTTGTGCTCGACCTGCTCGCCTTCCGCGTCCAGGAGGGTGATGCGTACGGAGGTCGAGTC
This sequence comes from Pseudomonadota bacterium, assembly GCA_023431345.1. Lineage (GTDB taxonomy): Bacteria > Myxococcota_A > Polyangia > Polyangiales > Polyangiaceae > PMG-095. The sequence goes on along the minus strand of JAEYWK010000239.1, from coordinate 10,174 downwards.
CACCGGTGCGCTGCCCTCTGCCGCGGACGGTTCAACTCGACAGGTGGCCGTGCTGACCATGCTCGAGAGAACGCCATCGTCTGGCGAGTCTGCGGCCTGGGGAGTGATCAGCGTGACCCTCGGCGCAAGCGCGTCGGTCCCCGCGCCGCCCAAGTTTTCGCCCCCGTCCGATGGGTCGGGCCTCGGCTTCAAGCCCCCCTTACCCGCGTTCGAAGACCCTCCCTCGCCGATTGCTTGGGGGCGATCGTCACCCCCGCAAGCCGAAATGAGGCCGATGAGCCCCGCCGTGCCCGCCACCAAGACAATGCTGCGCATGATTAAGTCTCCGCCAGTCCAATCCACTTGGTACTCCACCCCGGGCACCTCGCCAAGCAGGTTCGGGCACGTTTGGCGGGTTTTGGCGGGGAAGTGGGAGCTGAGGGCACATTCGGCCACGCCGTGTCATGCTCGGCGCCGCTATGAGCTCGCGCATCGTGGATCCTCGCATCGAGGCCGAAGAGATTGTGGGGGATTCGCGTTCGGATGCGCGGCGCGCGGAGCGTGTGAAGGAAGATGCGCTGGCGCGCCTGGCCGTCGACTTGTGCGGGCTGTCGGCCAAGAAGCTCGCCCAGCTGGAGCTGCCGGAGGAGACGGTGGACGTGATCGCAGATTGCCGGAGCATCCCGGTGAGCGGCGCGCGCAACCGGCAGCTACGTCGGGTGCGGGTGCTGCTCCGCGATCAAGATTGGGTCACGCTGCGCAACAAGCTCGATACCCTGCTGGAGACGGGCGTGGTGCCGGGCATGGGCGCGCCGGCTGACCCGGTCGCGGACGCCAGCCTGACTTGGACGCTGCGCCTGGTGGGGGAGGGGCAGCCCGGAATCGACGCTTTCGTAGCTGAATTTCCGCGGGCCGATCGCACGCATTTGCGGCAGCTGGTGCGCGCGGTACAGAAGGCCGAGGGTGAGCGCCGGCTCCGAGCGGAGCGGCAGCTCACCGCGGCGCTTCGAGGCTTCCTGCGATGACCGACGATCTCGACACGACCAAGCCGACTTGCGGCGCCCTCGCGACGCTGCTCGTCACGCTGACCCCGGCGGGCACGGCGACCAACGTCGCGCGGCAGCGGCTGTCGCTGCGCTGCGCTCTCCCTCTCGGCCATGCGGGCCCGCACGTCGACCCCGCGCACGCCGAGCAGTGGGAGGCGGCCCCCGACGCCAAACCCACCTTACTTCGCCACGAGGAAGACTGATGAGCGTGACCGAGGACGAATCGCAAAGCCTGGATGCTGGCTGGGACGACGAGCCCGTCGACTCGGCGCCGAGCCAACCGGGGGTCGATGAGGCCGAGGTGGACGAGGCGTGGGATAGCATCGCGCCGTCGGTGCCGAGCGCGAGCGCGGCAGCGCCTTCCGTGCCGCCGCAGACCGAAGAGGTCGACAGCGGCTGGGACGACCTGCCAGAAGGGGCGCCGGCTCCCGCCGGCAAGCGTCGCCCCCACCGAACGCGTCGCCCGAAGTCCGCAGTCTTACCGCTGACCCACAGCGTGAGCTCGTCGCCGCGACCCGCCGAGCCGACGAAGAAGCATCAGCGTGAGCACGCCCGCAAGCTGAGGGCGCAAGAGGCGCAGGTCAAGCAGCAGCGCAAGCTCGAGCGGAAAGAGCAGCGCGCCCTCGAAGCGCGCGCGGAAGCCGCCGAGCGCCGGCGCCAGGCCGAGGCCGAGGCCGAAGCCCGCCGTCAGCGCCAGGCCGCGCGCGAGCTTTCGCGAGGCGAGCGGCCTGCGCCCGTGGCGCGGCCCAAAAGCGCGGCCAAGCCCGCCGTCGCTCAAGCGGCGGGCCCTCAGGCGACGAGCGCCTCTCGGGCCATGGCGGCGAAGTCTTCGCGGGCGCCCCGGGCCGAGCTTCCCGCCAAGCGAGGGCCGCGCGTGGGAGTGATTGTCACGCTGGTCGTGCTGGCCCTGTTGCTCGCGCTGCTGCTACTCAACAAGTAGTAGACAGATAAGTCGAGTCGCGCGGACAGCCACCGATTGCAGGTTGAAACGGGTGCTCCGCTAGTTGGGGCACCGAGGTATGAATAAGTAGGCGGGGCGCTCCGTCGAGCAGCGCTCGCCGGCTGTGGCTTTTTTACTGTCGGGGCCGGCGAAACCGCGTGGTACCCTGTGCGGTGTGATTGGGAAGAAGTGGGTACTTGGGGCAGGTGTGTTGTCGCTCGTCGTCGCGATGGGCTGCGGCGATACCGGGCATAGCGGCGGAAAGCCGGGCGCGCCGAGCGGTGGCAGCGCCGCGGTCGCGGGCAGCGCCGGTAGCGAGAGCGGGGCGGCCTCGGACGCCGGTGGGTCGAGCGCGCAGGGCGGCGACGCGAGCGCTGGCGACCAGGGGCAAGGCGACAGTGACGCCGGCGCGGCGGGAGCTGCCGCCGAGCCCGAGCCTGTGGATCCGATAGAGCTGGTTCGCGGCAAGGTGCCGAACAAGCTCGACCTGCTGATGATGATCGACAACTCGATCTCGATGGCAAACAAGCAGCATCTGCTGGCGGACGCCATGCAGCACTTGGTCGAGCGCCTGATCCAGCCGCGCTGCCTCGACGAGAAGGGCGCCGCCACCGGCGAGCGTGCGTCGCCAGGCGGGGCGTGTCCGGGCGGCTCGCACCCTGAGTTCTTGCCATTCAACGACATTCACGCGGCCGTCGTCACGTCCAGCTTGGGCGCCCACGGCTCCACCGGTGCGAACGACGTGTGCGTCGCGCCGGACGACGACGACCACGCTGAGCTGCTCGGCTCGATTCGACCGGGCTTGCCCAGCTGGAACGGCACGGGCTTCTTGGTTTGGGATCCGAAGCAAGCTTTGACGCCCGTCGGCATCGGCGACCCTCAGGAGTTCGCTTCGGCGCTCGCCGAGACGGTCGAGGCGGCGGGTGATACCGGCTGCGGCTTCGAGGCGTCGCTCGAAGCTTGGTATCGATTCTTGATCGACCCGGAGCCTCCGCAAGCCGTCGTCGTGACGGACAACCGAGCCTCCGTACAAGGCGTCAATCAAAACGTGCTGGCCGCTCGCGACGCCTTCCTGCGATCGGACTCGGTGCTCGCCATCGTGATGCTCTCCGATGAAAATGACTGCTCCATCATCGACGACGGCTACGGTTGGCTCCTCACTCGACAGAGCCCGATGTTTCGGTCCACCTCGGCCTGCCTGACGAATCCGAACGACGCATGCTGCCAGTCGTGCGGTGAAGCCACGGCGCGCCAAGGCTGCCCCGCGCCGACCGAAGACGTCGAGTGTCAGAAGGGGCGGTTTCTCGTGACGTCGGATGAAGACGCGTTAGGCTTGCGCTGCTACGAGCAAAAGCGACGCTTCGGCTTCGATCTCCTGCAGCCGGTGCAGCGCTATATCGACGGCCTCACGTCGTCCGAGGTCGAGCGGCGCTCCGACGGCGCGCTCGTGCCCAACCCGATCTTCGTGAGCCGCGGCGGGGCGGCGCCACGCAGCCCCGAGCAAGTGTTGCTCTTGGGGATCGTGGGTGTGCCGTGGCAAGACGTGGCCGAGGCATCGAGCCTAACTGGGCCCGGGCTGCGCTTCTTGAGCGAGCAGGGGCAGCTCGATAGCGAGCGTTGGGCGGCGATCCTGGGCGATCCTCACCAGAGCCCGCCGCTGCTCCCGCTCGATCCTTTCATGATCGAGTCAGTCGAAGACCGCACCACGCTCGACGTGCCGGACGCGAACCCGTTCGTGCCGAGCGCGAAGCTCGTCCCCGCGACCTCGACCGATCCGCAAGCCAACGTCATCAACGGCCACGAGAGCGCGAGCCCCGAGAAGAACGACCTCCAGTACGCGTGCACGTTCGAGCTGCCAGCGCCGGTCACGTGCGACCAAGCCGCTCTCGACGCCGGGCGCGCCTGCGACTGCTTCGAGTTGGACCTACCGGCGAACCGCGCGCTCTGCCAACCGAAGGGCGGAGGAGCCACTGGCACCATTCAGTACTTTGGACAGGTCTACCCGGGGCTGCGGCAGCTCGAAGTGCTGAAGGGCGTCGCGGGACACGGCATCGTCGCGTCGGCGTGCCCGAAGACGGCCGAGCTCAGCTCGCCCAGCTACGGCTACCGCCCGGCGATGGACGCGCTCGCCGGACGCGTCGCGCGCCAAATCGGTCGCAGCTGCTTGAGCCTGGACGCGGGCGCCGACGCCGACGGCCGAACGGCGTGCAGCTTGTACACGGCGTCGATTGCGCCGAGCTGCAGCTGCCCGAGCGAGCAGGGCTTGTCCGATGCCCCAGCAGAGGTCGCCGAGCCCCTGCGTCAAAAGCTGGAGTCGGTGGGCTACTGCGGCGGCGCGACGCCGTGCGACAGCTTGTGCCTGTGTGAGCTCACACAGCATGACGGGTCTGACCTGGCGGCCTGTCAGAACGCCGACGCTGCGCCCGACGCGCCTGGCTTCTGCTACCTGAACGCCGTCTCCGGCGAAACCCACGCCGGCAAAGCCGAGCTCGCCCGAGACTGCGTCGGCCCCGCGCCGCGCCGCATTCGCTTCACGGGAGGCGCCCCCGGCAATAGCCTCGCGCTCCTCTACTGCCCGCAGTGATTTGAGCTATACTGGGCTCACTTTGGGCCGCCTTTGCCAGCTGCTGATCCTCGCGAGCATCTCGCTCGTGGCCGGCGTTGCGGTCGGTCAGGCGGGGCTCATCGTGGAGCCGTGGCACAAGACGCCACCGTTGCCCTCCGCCTCAGTTGCTGTACCCATGCCTGCCTCGGGCTTGCCGCCCGCAGCGTCGCTTTCGCCCCGGCGGGATCCTCAGGTCGCGACCGTGTCGCGTCGGCCCGCGCCACCGAAATGGTCACCTCCGGTGGTCGAGCTGCTGGTGGATCCTTGGGCCAAAGCCGCGGCCGCGCCTGCGACGAGCCCGCGTGGCTGGGCGCCGAGCCACATCGAAGTCGTCGATCCTTGGGCTGGCGCGGATCGACACGGCCCGCGCCTCGCCACGCGTCCGAGCGCTCCCCTCTCGACGATCTTCTGAAACGCAGTGCTAAGCTGGCGGGGGTGAGCGAGTCGCTGATCACGACAGCCTTGCGGCACCGGCTGATCGCGGTATTCGAGGATCCAGCGTATCGGCCGCCGCCTCTGCCAGGCGTAGCGATGGAGCTGCTCGCGCTGTCGGGCAAGCCATCGGCGCGCGCCAGCGACGTCGTGCGCCTGCTCGAGCAAGACGAAATGCTCGCCGGGAGTGTGATGCGGCTGGTGAGCTCACCGATCTACTCCGGTCGCAACGTCATCACGTCGTTGAAGGAGGCGGTGGTGCGGCTGGGCTTCAACGTCCTGCGCGACATGGTGTTCGAGGTGGCGCTGCGCAGTGGCGTCTTCGATCTCGACGAGTACGCGGAGACGGTCGCGCAGGTGCAGCGGCACAGCACCGTGACGGCTTACGTGTCGCGCATCGTCTGCGGCAAAGCGCGCATCGATGGGGATCACGCCTTCATCTGCGCGCTGCTGCACGACGCCGGCTTCGCCGGGCTCTTGTTCGCGGTGACCGATTTCGAAGGCGCAGAGAGCCCCCCGCTCGAGCAGCTGTGGACCGAGATCGACGGGCTGCACGAGCGGGCGTCGGGGATCTTGGCGACGCTGTGGGGCCTGCCTTCGGCCATGGCCGACATCGTCGGTCATCACCACCACCTGCACACGGGCGAGTTCTCCAAGGTCGCGGCCGCGATTTGCGTCGCCGACCGCCTGAGCCGCTCCTTCGGAGCCGACGTGGTCGGGCCCGCCGACGCCCAGGGCATCGCGATCGCCGCCGACGCCGTCAGCGATCTCGACTTCGAGATCGCGCGCGGTGAGCTCGGCATCGACGACGGCGCGCTCGACGCCATCCAAGCCGAAGCCGAGCAGCTCGTGCCGCAGATCTTGTGGTTGTGAGCTTCGGACGCGTCACCGCGCGCCCGGGATGGTGCCCGAGCGCGCGGTAAACGCGCAGCGCTTCCGGCTCGCTTAGCGGAGGGCCCAACCGGCGACGGAGGTGTCGACACGCCACAGCCCGTCCTCGCCGACGAGCAGGATGAAGGCGCGCTCACCGGCGACGGGGGCGGCGTTGCCGCTGAACGTCGCCTGAGCCAACAGGGTCGTGGTGCCGGTGGCCGCGGCGCCCAAGATCACGTTGCCGGGGTCGATGGCGACGCCGGCCTCGGGCGACGCCGCTTGCGGCAGCACGTTGGAAATCACCGCGCTCGACAGCGCGCTGCTCACGACGGCACCGAAATCGACCGCGGGCGCGATCGATTCGGAAGCGTGGACGCCGCGGAGGATCACCTTCGTCGGCTTGCTGGTGTCGAACTGCTCTCGGATCGTCGAGATGGTATCGGCGGAGATGATCGACAGGTAATGCTCGCCCGCTTGCAGCGTGGCGGTAGCGCCCGTCGCCAGCGCCGTCGCGGCGCCGTTCGAGGCGTCGTCGGCCACTGCCTTCAAGGTGTAACCCACCGCGCTCGCCGGGAGCTGGAAGCCCGCGAGCGTCGCGGCGCCCAGATCATCGGTGAGCTTGGCCGAAGCTGCCGTCTTCGCCGAGTCGTAGATGTCGACGGTGCTGATGTCGGAGGCGTGGACGACGTGCAGCCACGGCTGCTCCTTCACCCAGGTGACGTTGCTGTCTTGGTCGACGACGAGCAGCGTGAAGCCGTTGAGCGGCGCGCGGAACGGGAAGCCGGGGTTTCCGGTCGCGATCACGAACAGCTCGCCACCGGCGTCGAGCTCCGGCAGCGTGAGCTTGGAGAGCACGTCGTCATCACTCCGGAACGCGACCTCGAGGGCCTCGTCGGCGGGGATGGCGACGTTGCTTTCGCTGGCGAAGCGGTCCACGCCGGCGAGGTCGATCCCGCTCGTCGCGGTCAGGTCGACGTCCACCGTCTCCCAGGCGCTGGTCGCGTGAACCACGCGCGCGAGCGACGTGTCGGCCGGGACTGCGTCGAAGTCGTGGGCCAGGGGCAGGATGCGGAAGCCGGTGTCCTCGTCGTCGAGGTCGGCGAAGTCGCCCGCCGCGACGAGCGTGTAGTCGGTGTCGGGCTCGAGCTCGATGGGCTCCGTGGTGAGCGCCGGCTCGCTGTCGGCATCTTCGCCAGCGGCGCGCAGATCGAACGAAATTTCGCCGGCGTCGACCTCGATGAAGTCGGTGGCGTCGCCGTACTCGACGGCAGTCGCTGCGGCGACCTCGCTGCCCGCGGGGTAGATGTCGACCTCGGGCGCGTTCGGGGAAGCGTGCACCACGCGCAGGCGCGCCTTCTGGACGGCGGGGGCACCACCGGCGCCGCCGATGCCGTCGTCGCTGCCGCCGATGCCGTCGTTGGCGCCCTGGCCGCCGATGCCGTCGTTTGCGCCTTGGCCGCCGAGCCCGGTGCCCGTGTCATCGCCGCCGACGTTCGCGCTGCCGCCGCTGGGCTTGCCACCCTTTCCGCCGGTGGCGCTGCTGCCGGCTTTGCCGCCGGTGTTCCCGCCGCCGTCGTCGTCGTCGCCGCAAGCGACGGCGGCGAGGGAAACGAACAGGCTCATGCTGACGAAACTCAAGAATCGAGTGCTTTGATTATTCATGGGGGGTCATCTCCTCGAAGTAAGTGACGACCGCGCCTTCAGCAACAGTTGCGCCGGCCGGCGACGATGTGCGTAGGTTGCCTACGCCGCAGCCAAATTTGGCTGCCAGATGGGCATAGGGCAGCTACGTCACTTGTACGAAATCTGAGATGAATGATCTCGGCGCGGCGAAATGTATCCGCACAGTTTCGTCGTCCAGCCCCCGCGGCTGCGACGGCTCGCGCGAAATCGTCACGCCGCTAAACGTGGCGTTGGGGCGCCGATGTTCGGGGCACATTTGTTCCGCCGGCATTCGGCGAACGCTTGAGCCGAGCCCCTCATCGCAAATCCACGAGCAGCTCTTTCCGCGTCTCGTTTCGCCGGTTCGGAGGAACGCTTCGTGCACACGCGCGACCATGGGCACGACTAGCCAGGTCACTCAAGAGATCAACCAGGTGCTGCGGGACCTGGTCACGGCGCGTGACGAAGCACGCGTGCGTGCGCACTTGCTGGGCATGGACGCGCGCCAGCGCCTCGGCGATCTCGAGCAGGAGATCGAAGCCTTCGAACGCAAGCTCTCGGCGCGCGGCGAATGGGTCGCGGAGCAGGTGCTGGCCACGGCGCGCGGTCTGACGCGAACCCTGCGCGAGCTGATGCAGGGGCGCAACGACCTCGAGCCGACGCGCGCGCGCGACGTCATGACCCGTGACGTCTCTAGCTGTTCGATGTCCGACAACCTCAACCGTGCCGCTCAGCTGATGTGGGAGTCCGATTGCGGCGCGCTCCCCATCGTGGACGAGCACGGGACGCTGGTCGGTATGGTGACCGACCGCGACATTTGCATGGCGGCGTACACGAAGGGCCGTCCCCTGACGGAGATCCCCGTGACCTGCGCGATGTCGACGAGCGTGCACTCGTGCCGCGCTACCGACACCTTGCGCTCGCTGATGGACGCGATGGCAACCCACCAGATTCGCCGGCTACCGGTGCTCTCCGACGAGGGGCAGCTCGTCGGCATCGTGTCGCTCGCCGACGTCGCCCGCTTGACTCAGGCTCCGTCCGTGTTGAGCCACGAGGCGCGCATTTGGGTCCCCGGGGTGCTCGCTGGCATTTCGGAGCCGCCACCCCCCGAGGCGCGCCGCGACGGCGCGGCGGTCGCATCGTCGTGAGTCGTGTTCCCGGCAGGCGTTGACGGCGCCGGGGTCGCGCGCTCGGGGAACGGTCCGCGCCAGAGCACGCGCGCGGTGGGTACGCCGAAGTGCGATACGACGGCTGCCTCGCTGTAGTCTTACGCCGGGGTTGTCATTTGCGCCCGGAAGGCTGGATTCTTGACCCTTCCGCGGCGTAAACGGCACCTTACGGTGATGACGCTTCGCCGCCTGGGACTGTCGTGTGCGCTGAGCTTGGGGGCAGTGGTCTGGGGGGCGCCTGCTCACGCGACGATCGTTTGGGAAGGGCGCGAAGTGCCGGCCTGGCCCGAAGAGGCGATGCCTCCGCTGCCGCCCGGCGCGCAGCTCGCGGCCCCGAACATCGGTCTGTATCCGCACCCGCAGGGCACCGTCTACGGCTTGACCTTGCTCGTCGATTTCAGTGACACGCCGCCCGCGTTCACCAAAGACCAGATCAACGCCTGGCTCAACGAGAAGGGCTACACGAAAGACGGCCTGAACGGCTCGGTGCGCGACTACTTCCTCGACCAATCGAACGGGAAGGTGGATTTTCAGAACGAAATCTTCGGATTTTACCGCGCGAAGCAGCCGAAATCGCACTACGAGAGCACGAGCGGCTACCAAGGCTCCGACGAGCTGTTCGCGGAGATCATGGAGTACTTCGACCCGCTGGTGGATTTCTCGAAGTACGACAACGATGGCGACGGCCGCACGGAGGCCATCAGCATCGTCTATGCGGGGCAAGCCGAGGAGTGGGGCAAAGGCTTGTGGCCGCACGCGGGCGGCTCCAACCAAAAGCGCGACGGGGTGACGGTCGCGAAGCACATGATGTCGAACCTCGGCTCCAGCCTGGGGCTCTACACGTTCGTGCACGAAGTGGGGCACATGCTGTTCGGTTGGCCCGATCTCTACGGTTTCGGCAATTACTGCGTGATGGGGAACAGCAGCAACACCAAGAACCCGGTCGGCATCAACGACTTTTACCGCGCCGACCAAGGCTGGATCGACGTGGTCGACATCACCCAGGACTCGAACGCCACGTACATCGCCAAGCGGAACGGCGCCGGCTTTCGTTACACCAACCCGAAGCGCTCACAAGAGAGCTTCTTTTGGTCCAACGTGCAGAGTACCGGCCGCTTCAGCACCATCCAAGGCGATGGCCTGCTCTTGCTGCATTTCGACAAGAGCATCGGTCGAAACGATCCGCCGAGCCCGCTCAGCCTCGCGGTCGTGCAAGCGGATGGGAAGAAGGATCTCGATCAAACGATGTGGCCGAACCCGGGCAGCGACGCCAAGGACTACTTCCACGCTGGCGGCGTCGCGGAGTTCTCGGAAGCGAAATTCGCGACCGCGAAATGGAACGACGGCTCGTCGTCGGGGCTGCGCTTTTACGACGTGAGCGCGATCGGCGAGCAAATGACCTTCAAGGTGGGGGATGGCTCGGCGGTCATCGATCCGAACGGCGGCAGCGGAGGCGGCGGGTCTGGGG
>JAEYWK010000175.1 GCA_023431345.1 Pseudomonadota bacterium | reverse complement strand
ATTATTGAATGTATTGAATGAATAAAGCGACTGGTAAGTCTCATTTTCTCGCGGTTTTTAAGTTGTGCCGGAGACTGAGGATCTGGGAAATTTCCTATAACCCTTACAACATCCTGTCCATTAAGTTTATACGAAACAGTAGGTCCAAGTTTACCTGTGAGATGATGATTTTTCTCGATTGCCATAAATTTTAAAATGTAAAAGATTAATTAATTGATTTTGAACTTAAAGAGGGTTGATTGACGGTTAGCAGACGGTTGACATAGGGTAGCCCTCAATCAACCGTCACTTAACGGTCAATTAACCGTCACCTAACTCGATCTTCATTAATACAAAATTACGAAAATTTGCTATCAAAAGCATATTTTTTGTAATATCTTTGGGAAAAATTGATAAAAATCAATTCTAACCTGAACAAGGGTATTTTAGAAATTAAATACAATGAATTAAATCTAGCCACTACCATAATAAAAGATCAAAACAAGGATTGAGTACTTTTATGATGCACTTGGCAACAAGAAAAAACAAATTACTTATAGTTTTGACGGCATATTGCATTCTGTCAAAACAATTGACTTTGTTGGTAACTTTGTTTATATAGATGACAAACCGGCCTGGAATATTTTTGATGAAGGGAGAATTGTGTATAAACCTACTGGTACTTGTTTCGCTGAAACACATTTAAAAGACTGAATTTGGTAAAATGCAGATTTTAAAGCTACTAAGTAACCAGCAGCAAAGAATTTATTTAAACAAGATATCAAAGGTGGGTATATTATGTATCTAGGTACTCCGACAAAGAAAGACGTTATAATTAAAACAGTAGTAAAATGAAATTAATAGTTATTTTGATTATCTTGAACTTGGTAATGATAGCCAAAGGAAACGATTTATATGAAAATATAGATCAAAATGAAAAAGATACTATTAGTACAACTGTAAAAATAATATATATAGAAAGAGTAAGATATGCATATATTATTGATGTTTATGACACTGTAGCAAACTCTTACTACAGAATCGTTTTTTTAAAAGAAAAGAAGCGAAAGCCTCCAATTAAAATAGGTGAATATCATAAGATAGATTTTTGGCCTTATTATGAGGAAGATATGATACCAAATCATGCTATAAAGAATATATTAATAATTAAAGATAAAAGAATTATTATTCCTTCTACCAGTTGGTCAGGCAATATTTACTTAACAGAAGATTTTCAAAGGAAGATATCAACTTCAAAGCTTAGATGATGCTGTACTACATATTTACAGGGGTAACCTTATTTTTTTTCTGATCCCGGAAAGGCCGCCTTAATTTTAGAAGAGTGGTGAAGGGCTGGACAACCAAAGCGAAACTGAGTATGAATTAAATACTGTTACTGGTGAACTCAAAACTTAAGCAACCGAAACCATCTAAATCAAAGAAATCCGCAAATCAGCACCATCCGCGTCATCTGTGTTCTATTCAGGGCTTAGCTTCGACTACGTCTAGTTCGGAAATGAACAAGACTACGCTCAGCGACCAGTTTTAACAATCGAAACAACCGAATCAACCGAAACAACCGAAACCAAATTAATCTGCGCAAATCCGCGTCCATCTGCGTCATCTGTGTTCTATTCAGGGTTTAGTCGTTTAAGTAAAGGATCTTTTTAATTTCATTTTGTCGAGCGCATTCGACAAAAATGTTGTACATTTGTCAAATAGAATCGACAGAATGGAAAGTTTATTTCAATTTCAGGCCGGAGTGCTGAAAGGTGTGACAAATAGTTTCCGGCGATATTTGCACAAAGAGATTCACTGGGATCAAAAAATGGTGGCAATAAAAGGTCCAAGGGGATCGGGTAAAACTACCTTAATACTTCAACACTTAAAATATGATCTGGATCCGGCTGAGGTACTTTATACTACGGCCGATCATACATGGTTTTATTCACACACCCTGATGGACGTTGCCGATGAATGGTCGAAACTTGGTGGTAAGTACCTCTTTATTGACGAAGTTCATAAATACCCAGGATGGTCAAGAGAATTGAAGAATATTTATGATGGATATCCTGATTTGAAGGTTGTTTTTACAGCCTCATCAGCACTAGAGATATTCAGGGGCGAAGCTGATCTCAGTAGAAGAGTCATATCCTATTCCCTTAATGGAATGTCATTCAGGGAATATTTATTGTTTAAGGAAAAAAAGGAATTTCCAATAATTAAATTGAGTGAACTGGAATCTAAGCACTTACAATTCTCAAATTCAGTGATTGAATCATTCAAGCCATTAATTGAATTTAAAAAATATCTTGAATACGGGTATTTGCCAATAATTGCAGAAGGAATGCAAACATATAAAATGAAACTGAACGGTATAATAAACACAATTGTTGATACCGACCTTGCTTATATAACAGGTTACAATTCCGGTACATCGCATAAGTTAAAAAAGCTACTAGGTGTTATAGCACAATCAGTTCCATTTAAACCAAACATTGCATCAATAGCCAATAAACTTGATCTAAGCAGAGATAGCGTTTATCAATATATCTACAGATTAAGGGACGCCGGGTTATTGAATACTATTGCTTTCGAAGGCAAAGGCATCTCCACATTGCAAAAACCTGAAAAGGTTTTCCTTGAAAACACCAATCTCTCGTATGTTCTTCAGGAAGCACCTGATGTTGGGAACTTAATGGAAACTTTTGTATTGAACCAATTACTTAATTCAGGAACTGAAGTATATGCAACAAATGAAGGAGACTTTCGGACAGATAGTCTGGTCATTGAGGTTGGGGGGAAAAATAAAACAGGCCGACAAGTTAACCACCTGAAGAATTATTTAATTGCAGCTGACAATATCGAGTTTGGATATGGAAATAAAATACCGGTTTGGTTACTTGGTTTTTTATATTAGCTACATTACCGGGGCTTTCCGATCTTTTTCCAGAAAAGTGTAAAAAAAGTATTTCAATGTTTGGAGGATTCAAAAATAGTTGTACATTTGCAGTCCTTAAAACAAACGACGATATGGTCCGTTCGTCTAACGGTTAGGACGCCAGGTTTTCATCCTGGTAATAGGGGTTCGATTCCCCTACGGACTACAAAATAAAGATTAAAAAAATGGCAAACCATAAATCCTCATTAAAGAGAATCAGGGCAAACGAAACAAGACGCGTTCGTAACAGATATTACGGTAAAACAATGCGTAATGCGGTTCGTAAATTCCGTACTTTGGAGAATAAATCCGAAGCTACCGAGAAATTACCGAAGCTTATCTCGATGATCGATAAACTCGCCAAGAAAACAATTATTCATAAAAATAAAGCGGGTAACCTGAAGTCTAAACTTACCAGGTACGTTAATCGTTTAGCTTAAATCCTAAACCTACAATATATATTTGTATGCCCTGATGCCCTCAGGGCTTTTTTTATTTTAATTATTTTTCTTTTGTTTCCGCGCTTTTTCATACCTTTGAGCCACCAACAGAATTC
>JAEYWK010000147.1 GCA_023431345.1 Pseudomonadota bacterium | reverse complement strand
CCTATGTCGGCATGTGCCACATCTTCTGCGACTCGGTCGAGGCCTTCCAGGCCGGTTTCGGACCGCATGCCAAGGAGATCATGGCCGACATCCCGAACTATACCGACCAGTCCCCAGTGATCCAGATCAGCGAAGTCGTCGTCGGCTGACGCAGCTCCCATAAGCCGGATCAGCCATCTGACGCGCCGTCAGGCGCCCCGGTGGCTGACGGCGGGACCAGACCGGTCGCGGGAAGAGAGAAGGACATGCCGGTCGGAAGCGATCTCCAGCCGTTGCTGGAAAATATGAAGCCCGAGATGCAGGACGACATCTTTGTCTTCTGCACCCTTTCGGAAGGCAAGGACATTCCAGCCAGACTGGAGCCGATGCTGATCTTCCGTGAACGCGAAGGAACGACCCTCATCGTGCGGCGCGACAAAGCCGAGCGCGCGGGACTAGCCTATCAGTTTCCATCGCGACTGATCACGCTGACCGTCCATTCCTCGCTGGAAGCGGTCGGCTTTCTCGCGGCCATCACCGCCCGCCTGGCGGACGCCGGCATCAGCGTCAATGCGGTATCGGCCTTCCATCACGATCATCTATTCGTGCCGGAGCACCGGGCGAGCGAAGCGCTGCGCCTTCTGCTGGAGATGCAATCGTAGCCTGGATGAGCGCAGCGATATCCAGGCTAAGCTCGCACCGACCCGGATGTCGCATTGCTCATCCGGGCTTCTGTAACGGGCCTTGGTTTGTCAATCCCTTTTACGTCGTCCACTTGCCGGGCACTTGCTTCTGTACGGGATCGGCGCTGAGGCCGTCGCCTGATGGGGTGCATGAGAGGAGCCGGCCGGCCAATCTACGGAAGCGTGGTTATAAACCGACCTCCCGGATGGCGGCCTGACCGGATCCATCGTCCCGGCGAGGGACTTCGCTCGGGGAGAGCCTGGTGTCTTGGCCCGCCCAAAACCGGTTGATACTCCTTGGTTAGGTTGCCGCGGCCTTGGCCTCAGGGTTGAACGGTTTTGCATCGGCGAGCATGCGATGCAGGATCACGGCAAGCTTGCGCGCCAGCGCCACCTTGGCCTTGCGCATGCCCGCGCGTTTGGCGATCCGCATCGCCCAGCTCTTCAGCGCTTTGCAATTCTTGACTGGCTTGGTCAGCATGACGTGAGCCGCCTGATAGAGCGCCTCGCGCACGGAGGCATCCCCGATCTTGCTGATGCGGCCGGTGTAGTCGGTTTGTCCGGACTGGTACTTCTTCGGCGTGAGACCAAAATGCGCGCCAGTCGCCTTTGACGATGCGAACCGCTTGGGATCGTCGATCGCAGAAGCATAGGTGAGAGCCACGATCGGACCGACGCAGGGTGTTGTCATCAACAGCCTGGCCTGCGGGTGTGACCTGGCCAGCTTCTGCGTTTGCCTGTCCAGGCCATTGAACTCGCGTCGCAGTACGGCATGGGCTTCGAGCAGCGCCTTTGCCACCGATTCCAGCCCGGGATGGCCGGCAACCAGCTCCCGGATGCGGCCAGCGAACGTGCATTCGGTGGTCTTGCCGACTTTCAGGCCAAAGCCCCGCAACACACCGCGCAGGCTGTTCTCGATATCGCGCAGCTTCGACTGCAGCAGCTTGCGCGCCGTCAGAACTGCACGCGTCTCCTGCGCCTCGATCGATTTGCAGTGCACCGGACGGAACCAACCCAGCCGCATCAGTTGGGCAATCCCACGGGCGTCATTGCGATCCGACTTCACCGGCATCGCCTTGAAGGCATCGCGCACGTGCCGCGTCTCCAGAAGCTCGACCGCAAAGCCCGCCCCCCGCAGCGCCGCGTACAGCCATTGCGACAAAGGACCCGCTTCAAGCCCGATCCGCTCGAGCTTCAGCCCCAGCGATTGGAACCAGGCGATCAGCGCCTCCGGCTCGCTCGCGACCTTTGTCTCGCGCAAAATCTTGCCCGCGCCGTCGACAACGCACACGCTGGAGCTTTCCAAAGACACGTCGATTCCTGCATAGTGGTACATGGTCGTCCCTCAATGATGCTTGGAGCGGGTCTGCCCGACTCCGGTTATTGACACCATCAGTTTGAGGGACGCCCACCTGTCAGCCAACAGGCCGCCCGCGAAGCGCGCTTCCAAATTGCGCCGTAGCGAGCGGGCGGCCGGCCCGTTACCCCATCTATGGGAGTTCGCTTGGAGCCGACGCTTCAGCCCCGCAGCGCCTGCAGGCCCTTGAACGTCAGCCGCTTGGGATCGCGGACGCCGGCCAGATAGAATTTTCGGATGAAGGCCGCCGCCGCCTCGCGGTCGCAATCGGTCAGCGCCACGACGGCATCGATGGCAATTCGCTGGGCGTCCATGGGCTTCCTCGTGCTGTCGGGGGCCGTAAGCCACGCAGCGTAGGTGCACGCCGGTTAATCCGGCGTTGACCGTTCGGGCAGCTTGGACGATTCGCAATCAACCACGTATACGCGAAATGACGCATGGGACGTGCCGACGCATTGCGCTGGGGCGGAGTGGCTCAGGAATACTGCATCACCCCGTCGTCGACCTTGCCATAGCGCAGTGTGACGATGTCGAGCGCGTAGTTCTGGTACAGCCGCCACGGCCGCTTCGAGCCCTGCTTGGGCATCTTCGCGATCGAGCGCTGCACATAGCCGGAGGAGAAATCCAGCGACGGCATTTCCATGACCGATGAATCGACATTGTGCGGCATGCACTGTTTGTAGCCATGCCGGTCCATGTAATTGATCAATCGGCAGACATATTCGCAGGTCAGGTCGCACTTCAGCGTCCAGGACGCGTTGGTGTAGCCGAACGCCGAGGCCATGTTCGGGATGTCCGAATACATCATGCCCTTGTAGTTCAGCGTGCGCGCGAAATCGACCGCGCGGCCATCAACGCTGACCTCGAGCCCGCCCGCGACTTCGAGCACCAGCCCGGTCGCGGTGACGATGATGTCGGCCTCGAGTTCGCTGCCGTCCTTCAGCCTGATGCCGCTCTCGGTGAAGGTGTCGATCTCGCTCGTGACGACGGAGGCGCGCTTGTCGCGGATCGACTTGAACAGGTCGCCGTCGGGCACCAGGCAGAGCCGCTGTTCCCACGGATTGTAGCGCGGCGTAAAGTGCTTGCCGACGTCGTATTCCGGCCCCAGCGCCATCTTGACGCCGCCGAGGATCAACTGCTTGGCGCGATCCGGCTTGCGCCGGCAGAGCTGGAAGAAATACATGCCGAACAGCACGTTGCGCCAGCGGATCAGATGATAGGCGAGCTTTGCCGAGAGATTCTTGCGCAGCTTGTTGGCGAGCGCGTCCTCCGCAGGTCGCGCGACGACATAGGTCGGCGAGCGCTGCAGCATGGTGACGTGCGCGGCGGTCTTGGCCATCTCAGGCACCAGCGTCACCGCGGTCGCGCCTGAGCCGATCACCACCACGCGCTTGCCCGCATAGTCGAGATTTTCGGGCCATTTCTGCGGATGCACGATCCGGCCGGCAAAATCGGCGCTGCCGGCGAATTCCGGCGTGTAGCCCTGCTCGTATTTGTAATAACCCGAGCACATAAAGAGAAAACTGCAGGTGAAGCG
>JAEYWK010000238.1 GCA_023431345.1 Pseudomonadota bacterium | reverse complement strand
GGTGGACGAGCCGCTTAACGGCTCGTCCACCGATCTACCATGCTACTTTCCGGACACGCTATCCGTGCCTGGCCCGGAGCTTCCGGTCACTTTACCGGTGGCGCGGCCGCCCTCGGCCTGGTCGGCGTAGGTGGCGGCGCTATTCGTGGGCGTCACCTTCTTGGCGTTGGCGGGTGGGTTCTCGGTGAGGCTCGTGCGCTCGGTGCGGTCGCCCAGCACGAGGTCGACGCGGCGATCGAGCGCCCAGCCCTGCTCTTCGGTTCCCGCCGCGCTCTCTTCGCCCCTCGAGACGACCAGGATCTTGCTCTCGGGCACGCCGCGTTGAATCAGGTAGGTGCGCGTGGCCTCGGCTCGGTTGGCGCCGAGCTGGTGGTTGTGAGCCTCCGTCCCGCGTGGGTCGGCGCGGCCGACGACGGTGATCGTGCGGTTCTGCAGAGGGCCGTCCTTCATGCAGTTGGCGACGTCAGACAGCACGTCGCGCCCGCGCGGGCGTAGCGTTGCCTCGTCGACGTCGAACAGCGGCAAGTCCTCGGGATTGGCGGGGAAGCGGCACTCTTTCAGGATTTCCTCGGACAGCCGCACGCTGGTCTCGCCGCTGGCGGCGGCGCTTCCGCTGAGAGCGCTCGTCACTGTCGCAGGCTCTGGCGCGGTCGCGACATCGTTCGGTTGCTTGGCAGGGGTCTTGTCGGAGGAACAAGCCGCGAGCGCGAGCGCCAGCGCGCCACAGCCGAGCCAAGCTGCCCTGGGGCAAAACTTCAACGAAGCGTTCATTTGTGTGCTCCTTGGGTGAGAGGTGAAAGTCGTGCAAGGCCGAGGCCAACGACTCGCGCCCGGCTCGACGGTGGCAGGTAGATTGCCTCCAACCTCACCGACGGGAGCCATCGTCGGTGTCGGCGCGATCGAGCAGCCGGCCTTGGACGGCCTCCACGACGTGAGCGGCTCGCACGCGATCTTCCCCGTCGAGATCGGCGGACGTGCGCGCGACGCGCAAAATCTTGGCGAAGGCGCGCGCGGAGACGCCGAGCCGGGTGATGGCGTCTTCCAGCACACGCCGGCTCGCGGCGTCGAGCGAGACGACCCGCGCCAGATCGGCGCTGGAGAGGTGCGCGTTCACGTTGCTCTTCAAGCCGAGCGCTGCGGCGCGCTGCCGCTGTCGCTCTCGAGCTTGCAGCACGCGGGCTCGCACCTCGGCCGAGCTCTCACCGCCGCCGGGGGCGACGAGCGCGGCCACCTCCACGGGCGGTACCCGCGCGTGAATGTCGATGCGATCGAGCAGCGGCCCCGACAAGCGCGCGCGATAGCGCTCCCGCACCCCCGGCTTGCAGCGGCAGCTCACGCGCTGATGTCCGTAGAACCCGCACGGACACGGGTTCACGGCTGCCACCAGCAGCGGGCGCGCGGGGAACCAAGCGCGAGCCCGCGCCCGCGCGATGCAAACTCGACCGTCTTCGAGCGGCTGGCGCAGCGACTCGATGGCGGCTCGCCGAAACTCGGCCAGCTCGTCCAAGAACAGCACGCCGTGATGCGCGAGGCTCACTTCGCCGGGGCGCGGCACGTCGCCGCCGCCGACCAAGCCCGCCTCGCTCACGGAGTGGTGAGGCGCGCGAAAGGGGCGCCGCGTCACGATGCCGAGGTCGCCCGGCAGCGTCCCGGCTACCGAATGAATCGCGGTGCATTCGACGGCCTCCTCGAGATCGAGCGGCGGCAAGAGCGTGGGCAGTAGCCGGGCGAGCAGCGTCTTGCCGCTGCCGGGGGGGCCGACGAAGAGCAAGTTGTGTGCGCCCGCGGCCGCGAGCTCCAGGCAGCGCCGGGCCTTGGTTTGGCCGCGCACCTCGGCCAAGTCGGCCCCCGTCGGCGAGGCGTCGGGGACGAAGTCGACTTGCGGCGCGTCTGGTAGCCGCGCTTTGCCGTGCACGTGGTCGACGATTTGCTGCAGCGTTTCGGCCACGAGCACGCGGACGCCGCGCACCAAGCTGGCTTCGGCCGCGTTCGCACGCGGCACGATCGCGGTGTGGACGCCGCGCCGCCCCGCGCCATCGAGCCGGGGCAGCACGCCCGTCACCGGGCGCAGCGCGCCGTCGAGGGCGAGCTCGCCCACGAGCAGCAAGCCGCTGAGCCGCCGCGCGTCGAGGACCTCGATCGCGCCCAGCACCGCCAGCGCGATCGCGACATCGAGCGCGGCCCCGCTCTTGCGCAGATCCGCGGGGGCGAGGTTGACGGTGACCGCGTACTGGTTGAGCAGCACGCCGAGCCCCGCGAGCGAACCTTCGACGCGGACTCGCGCTTCGCGTACCGCCGCCTCCGCCAAGCCTACCATTTGAAAGCCGCTCGGCCCGCGCGTGCAGCAAACCTCGACGCTGATCGGGTGCGCTTCGAGCCCCACGAGCACGGATGTTTGCGTGGTCGCCAGCCCGGTGGGGCCGCCTGCGATGACTCGAACAGCGTCGGACGCGCTCATGACTCGGCGTTGAATTGCGAGCGACGTGCCGACGAAAATCGCGCGTGCGGGGCGTGCTCTCGACTGGCGGTCAGTCGTCAGGCTGGCTGCCGGCCAACGCCAGGTCGACGGCAGCCACCGGCGCCAGTGGCTCGCCGCGGAGAGGCCGAAGAAATGGCCGGCGAACGCGGCGCCGGTGAAAGTCGGTTGCGGACCGGCCCTGATTGGTCGAGAAGAGCGCGTGATCTCGACCGCAGCTAGAGGAGCGCTCACGGCGTACCAGCCGGCAGACTCGCGCGAACGCGGCTTCCGCGCGCGCATGCTGGAGCTGCTCGACTTCGTCGCGCCCTTCTCCCGCGCGCACTTCACGCCCGGGCACCTCACGGCGAGCGCGTTCGTGGTTTCGCCCGTCGGCGACGAGGTCTTGCTGATCTTCCACCGAAAGCTCGGCATTTGGGTGCAGCCTGGCGGTCACATCGAGGGCGAGGACGCAAGCCTGCTCGACGCCGCCCGCCGCGAGGTAGCGGAGGAGGTGGGCCTCGCGCTCGGCTCCGACAGCAGCGCCGCCATCTTCGACCTCGACATTCACTCGATCCCGGCTCGGAAGGACGAGCCAGCGCACGAGCATTTCGACGTTCGCTTCTGCTTCCGGGCCACGACGCGCGATTTCGTCGCGAGCGACGAGGTGGCGGACGCGCGCTGGGTCGAGCTCTCGCGCGTCGAGCAGCTGACCTCCGACGAATCGGTGCTGCGGGCCGCGCGCAAGCTGCTGGCCCTGCCGAGCCCGAGCCGAGCCGTCGGGCCCCGAGGTTTGCGATGACGAGCCCGAGCCCGCGCCAGCCGGCGCGTTTCTTCGCCACCGCGGCCAAGGGCACCGAACCGCTCTTGCGCGACGAGCTCAACGAGCTGGGCCTGCCGCGCGTGCGCGCCGATCGCGGCGGCGTGCATTTCGGCGCCGAGCCGCGCGATGCGTATCGGGCTTGCCTGTGGTCGCGCATCGCGCAGCGGGTGCTCGAGCCGCTCGCGGAGTTCCCGTGCCCACACGAAGACGCGCTGTACGACGGCGTGAAGGCCATCGAATGGCGGCGGGTGCTCGACGCCACGCGCACGCTGGCGGTGCGGGCCGCGTGTCGCTCGAGCCGGCTCACGCACACTCAGTACATCGCGCAGCGCACGAAAGACGCGGTGGTGGATCAGCTTCGTGAGCAGCTGGGCGCGCGCCCCAGCGTGGACCGCCAGGCGCCGGACGTACAGCTGTTCGTGCACCTCGTGAAAGATCGCGCCAGCATCTACCTCGACTATTCGGGCGACTCGCTGCACGAGCATGGCTTTCGCAAGCAGCAAGGCGCAGCGCCGATCAAAGAGACGCTGGCGGCGGCGCTCGTGCGCTATTCGGGCTGGGACGGCGCTTCCCCGCTGGTCGACCCGATGTGCGGCGCCGGCACGCTGCTGCTCGAGGCGGGGCTGTGGGCGGCGCGGCGTGCTCCCGGGCTCGCGCGCGAGAGCTTCGGCTTCGAGCGCTGGGCCGACTTCGACGAAAGTGCCGCTCGCTTGTTGGGCGAGCTGCGCGAAGAAGCGCGCGCACGGGCCGTGCCGCTGTCGGTGTCGTTGATTGGCTCCGACGTCGACGCGCGGTCCTTGGACGCGGCGCGCGCCAACGCCGAGCTGGCCGGTTTGCGCTTGAATCTGCGCCTTTCGCCGCTCTCGAACGCGGCTCCGAGCGCGGACGGCGGCGGGCTCGTCAGCAACCCGCCCTACGGCGAGCGCCTCGCGAGGGGGGCAGACCTCGGCGGCGAGCTCGGTCGCGTGCTGTCGCGCTTCGAGCGCTACCAGCGCGGGCTGATCGTGCCGCGCGCGTTCGAGCTGCCGCTACGAGCCGACCGCTTCTTGTTGGTGTTCAACGGCGCAATCGAGTGCGAGCTGCGACGCTACGACGCGCTCAAGACCTGACGCTGCGCGCCGTGCTCACCGGTGCGAGCTTTTCGACGGGCGGCGCGGCGTGGCGGCTCGTGACGTAGCGGGCTACGCCCTCGGCGCGCCCGGCGTCGGCGGCGCGCAGCGCCGTGAAACGCGCGGCCAGGAGCTGGGCTTCGCGCAGGAGCTCTTCGGCGCTGGCCTTTCGCGTGATTTGCCCCGCATCACGCGCGATCAGGTTGCGGTCGGCCAGGGCCGAAAGCACGCGCTCCGCGCTGCGGCGGCTAGTGCCAGCCCGCAGCGCGAGCGTATCGGCGAAGGCGGGGCGCGCCTCGGGCGTCTGCGACAGCGCTTGGGCCACCGCCTCGATCGCGGCGGGCTTGACGCGCTGTTGCGCCAAGATCGCCTGCACGAGCGCCGCGTCGCTCGAGTCGGCCAAGACGACCGACGCCGCGCCCTCCGGCAACCAAGCCGTGTCCTCGAACAGCTGCTCGGGCGAGAGGGGAGCTTGGTAATGTATCACAAAGCGCAGATCTTCGCGCGGAGGGGCGCTTTCGAGGCCGTGGCTCGCTTCGGAGCAACCCGCGAGGCCCGAGGCGCTGGCGTGCGGGCTCTGGGTGACCAAGACCAGCTGCTCTCGCGGATCACTGAAGCGGGCGACCGCTTCGGCGCGCTCTTGGATGGGCATGCCCGCGTGGGCGCGCACGCACGCCACGCCGCGCGCCTTGAGCTCACCGAAAACCGCGTCCGCCTCTTGCGAGGTGGCGGTGAGCACGACGCCGGGCGCCCCGTAGCTCAAGATTGCGGAGAAGAGAGCGGCTTTTCGCTCTGTCGCGCCCACGACCCGTGCGCTCTCGCTGAGCGCGGGAGCGCGGGCGCTGAGCACGTCGCCCGCGATGGCTTCCGCCACTTGGGCGACGACGCGCGGCGCGGTGCGAGTGCACGTCGCCAGGACCGGCGCCCGGAAGCCGCTCAGCGCTTCGCGCAAGCTCAAGTACGCGGGTGACAGCTCGTGGGCGAGCTCGGAGCAAGCATGAGCGCCCGCCACGCCGACGAGCGCCAGCTCGGCCTTGGCAAACGCCGCCCGAAGCTCGCTCGAAAACAAGGCGCCCGGGCTCGCGACCACGAGCAGCGCGCCTCCGCGCTGGATGCGACGCAAGCTGCCGGGCATGGAGCTGGCGTCGACGAAGCTACCGACCGCGATCACGTCGACCATCGCCAGCGAGGTCGCTCGGGCGAAGAGCTCTGCGCCGAGAGGCGAGGCGACGAGCACGGGCGCTTGGCTGGCGAGGGCGGCGCTGCTGAAGATCACCGCGTCGCGGGCGCGCGGTGAGCCGTCGAGCACGGTGGCCTTTCCGCTCAGCGAAAGCTCCGCGGCGCGCCGCTCTTCAGCGCGCAGCGGGAGCCAGGCGGCCGCGAGCGTCGCCGCGCTAGCGGCCCGGCGCGGACGGGCTGCGGGCGCTGGCGCCGTGGCAACGGGCGCGGGCACGCGGCGCGCGGCAGGCCTGGAAGTGGACTTGGGCGCCTTTTGGCTGGCCGCTGAACGGACGACAGCCTTCTTTGCGGCAGACGCCCTGGGCCGCTTCGAGCTCGCAGCGGGGGTGGAGCGCCGCTTGGCCACGGAAGTACTTGTAGCCTTTGAAGATTTTGCCATGCTCTACGCAGAGCGTGCCGCTCCGGCCGCGCGCTCTGTGACTCCGCTAGCACCGCTTTGAACAAAAGAACAGTGCGCTTTCGAGCAGTGGCGCGAGCCGGCTAGTGTTGGATTCGCGAGGCGACCATGACGGCACTGTTCGAGGTCTTCGATGCTCTCCGCGAACGACTCGCTTGGGCGTCGCTCGCGGAGCTCCCGACGGCGGTGGAGCCTGCGCCGACGGTGCTCGCGGCAGCGGGCGCGACAGGCGAGCTGTGGCTCAAGCGCGATGATCAGACGTCGGCCATCTACGGCGGCAACAAGCTTCGGCTGCTCGAGCCCGTGCTCGGTGAGGCGCGGGCGCAAGGGTGCACGCACGTGTATGCGTCGGGCGCGCGCGGCTCCAACTTCGCCGTCGCCACCGCGCTGCACGCGCCGCGGGTCGGGCTCGCGCCGGGCGTGATTTGTTTCCCGCAGCCGATGACGCCCGAGGCTGACGAAAGCCAGCGAGTGGTCGAGCTCAGCGCCGAGGTCATCGACATAGCACATTGGTCGCTGCTGCCGCTCGCCGCGGAGCGCCTGAAGCAGAGCGCCGAGCGTGACGGCAAGCGCGCGCTCGTGATGTCTCAGGTCGCGCTGGGCGAGCACGCCCTGCTCGGCTACCTCTCGGCGGGGCTCGAGCTCGCGAAGCAGGTGCAAGCGCACGCCTGCCCGGCGCCGACCAGGGTTGTTTTACCCATCGGCTCCGCCGCGACCGCGGCCGGTGTCCTGGCCGGGCTCGGGCTGGCCAAACGGCTCGGAATTTGGAGCGGCGCGCTGCCGACGGTCGCTGCCGTGCGCATCGCGCCGTGGCCGCTCTCACGCCGTGGACGGGTGCTCGGCCTCGCTGAGCGGGCGCTGGCCTACCTGGCGAGCGCGCGGGGAGGGCTGGGGCCGGCGCTGTCGCGTCGCGACCTTCCGGAGCTGCTGTTGGTCACCGATCAGCTCGGCTCTGGGTATCCGCACCCCACGCCGGCCGCGCTCCGGGCGCAGCGCGCATTCGCGGAGGCGGGCTACCCGATCTTGGACGGCACGTACGCGGGCAAGGCCGCGGCCCACCTCTTTGCGCCGGGCACGCTCGCGCGCGGGCCAGTGCTGTTCTGGGCTACCAAATCCAGCGCGCCCTTGCCGCGACCCACGCGACCCTAGCTGCGGCTCTTCATGACGCCGGACAGGGTTTGCATGAGCGCTCGGTCGACGCGCTCGTAGTAGCCGCGCAGCGCGACGACCGCCGCGTCTTTGTCACCGCGCTCGATGGAGCTCGCGACGTCACGCAGGTGCTGCGGGAAGCTGGGCTCCAGCACCCACAAGGCCGGGAAGCGATCGAGCAGCTCGCGGTAGGCGTCCAGGAACGGGTTGGCGATCCAGCGCACCGCGACCGAGTGCCCCGCTTCAATCAGCGCGTCGAGCCAGCGCTGAAAGCCGTGCGCGATGATCACCGGCTCGCCCCGGTCGAAAGCGGCGATGAGCAGATCGGTGATGTCACGCAAGCGCGCGACGTCGTCCGGCGAAGCGCGATCGGAGGCGAGCTTGGTCGCGAACTCGAGCACGAGCAGGCGCGCGGGGAGGATGTCTTCGAGCAGGTGCGCGATCTCGCCCAGGTCCGACGAGGTCTCCAAGAAAGGCGGGAGCAGCTCCATGGTGCCCGTCTTGCGGAAGTCCGAGACCGTCACGCCTTGACCGTGGCGCACCGTGACCAGGCGTGCGTGCTCGAGACGCCGCACCGCTTCGCGCAACGTGTTGCGGTTGGTTTGATACTTTTGCGCTAGCTCTCGCTCCCCCGGGAGGCGCTCGCCCGCCGAAAATTCGCCGCTCAAGATCGCCCGCCGCAGGTCTTGAAAAACCGTAGCGGCGATGTTGCCGGCAGCCGGCGAGGGGTCATTCATGGGCTGCCGGCCAGCCTACTTCGCTCCGCTCGCTCCGGCGAGCTGCGCCCGCAGGTCGCTAAAAAGCTGCGGCGCTTCGCGGGACACGGCGGGGCGCGTCGCCTCGACCCAGGCCGCCAAGAGTGCTTGCCCTTGGTCGTCGGTGGCGAGCCGCGGCCGATGGGCCAGCGTCCGGCGGATCCGCTCCGCGAGCAGCGCGGGGGGCGGCGGCGTGGCGCTGAGCGGGGCGCGCTCGGTGAGAACGCGCGTCAGCGACGCCAAGCGGCTCGCGTCCTCGTCGCCCACGAACACCAGCAGCTCCGGCAGCGGCACCGCCAGCGCGGCCCGGTAGCTCTCGCGCACCAGGGCGTCGTCCGCGATGGCCTCGTCGAGCAGCATTTCGATGCCGATGTGAGCCACCGCGCGCGCCGGCCCGCGCGGTAGCCGGCGCGCCGAGAGCCACGTGAACGCCTCGCGCGACAGCGCGTGGAAGCTCGGCAAATCGTGGAAGGCGTGATCGGTTGCGTGATGGAAATCGACGCCGCGCTGGAGCCAGGCCTCGCTCACCTGCGGGCGCTTCAAGCCGAGCATGCCCACGAAGTCCGGCAACATGGCGCCGGCGCAGAGCTTCGCGAGCTCGGCCCTCGCGAGCGCCGCGGGGGGACGCCCGAAGATCTGGGTGGCGATCGCGGCGTGGCCGAAGAAGTTCATCTACGACAAGCTCATCTACGTGGACCCGCATCCCCGTCAAGTCGCGCGCCTTCAAGGTCCTCGCGGCGGGATGCCAAGCGGTGGTAAACCCAGGACATGCCCAGTTTTACGGCGCGGTTGGTCGAGCGAGCCGCGCTCAGCCCCCGTGTCGCCCGGATGCGCTTCGAGGCTCACGAAGCGTTCCCGCGTTCTGGCGGGCAATACGTGACGCTCACCTCGCGCGAGGGGGCCCCGCACGCCTTCTCGATCGCCTCACCGTTCGAGCCTGACGCGCCTGGTCGCTTCGAAATCGCCGTGGCGCGAGGTACGACCGCCGCGAGCCTGCTCGAGCTTCCGCTGGGGGAAGAGCTGCTCGCGCATGGCCCGAGCGGCTCGCTGACCTGGCGAGGTGACGCTCCCGCTCTCCTCATCGCGACGGGCACCGGCCTGTCGCCGCTGCGCGCCATGCTGCTGGAGCAGCTACACCGTGACGTCCACGAGCCGCTCGTGCTGCTGTTCGGCTGCCGAGACGCGACGGAAGAGCTGTGGGGCGAAGAGCTGCGCGAGCTTGCGCGGCGGCATCCTCGCTTCGAGCTCGTCTCCACCCACAGCCAGCCGCTGCCGGGGCATACGGGGCGCGTCGGCCGCGTGCAAGCCCTCTTGCCCGCGCTCGTGGCCCAGCTCGGGCCGAGCTTGCTCGCCTACTTGTGCGGCCACACACCGATGGTCAAAGACTGCACCGGGCTGCTCCTCGAGAGCGGCGTCGCTGCCTCGCAGATCTTCGGCGAAAGCTACTAGAGCTCGCCGCTCGCCGAGTTCGTGACGGTCGGGGGCGGGCCCGGTGTATGAAGGCAGCATGCTCCGCGCCGAAGAAGTGATCGCCGCGCTCGCGCTCCGCCCGCACCCCGAAGGCGGCTTCTACGCGGAGACTTTCCGTGCTCCCGAGCTACCGCACCCGCTCCCTGAGCGCGGCGCGCGCGCGGCCTCGACGGCCATCTATTTTCTCCTGCGCGCGAACGACTTCTCGGCGCTGCATAGCGTGAAGTCGGACGAAGCGTGGCATCACTACCTCGGCGACAGCCTCGAGCTACACACCTTCGACGCCAGCGGCGCGCATCGTTCGACGCGCTTGGGGAGCGAGCTGGGGCTCGGCCAGCGCCCACAGCACGTGGTGCGAGCGGGGGAGCTCCAAGGCGCGCGCGTGGCACCGGGGCCGCACGGCTACGCGCTGTGCGGCTGCACGGTGGCGCCGGGCTTCGATTTCGCTGACTTTCGCATGCCGACCCGGGGCGAGCTGCTCGCGCAGCTTCCGGCTCACGCGGCGCTCGTGCGTGAGCTCACGCGCTGAACGGCTCGCCGCGGGCGCGCCGCTGCTCGCGGCTAGAGCTCGACGCGATCGTGGTCGCCGAACGCTGCTCGCTGACCCATGCCCGCCACCAGCCACAGGTGGCGTGGCGCGGCGCCGTGCTCGATGCGCAAGGCTCGCGTCTCGCCCGGCAGGAGGTCGAAGTAGTTGTCGCTCCAGATCGCGGGCGACTCATAGCTCTCGACGCCGACCCGGACTTGCCAGCCCGTGCTCGTCACCTCCACGCCGCTCACGGTCCGGCGCGCCGTGACCTTGCCGCCGAAGCCGATGACCTCGGCCAGCGGCACCAGGTAGCGATAGTCGCGCTCCACGCCGCCTTGGTGGGTGAGGGTGGCTACCAGCGCGTGGCGACGGCGATCGAGCCCCGCGGGGAGATCGAGCGCGACGGCGTCGACGGCGCCGGGCGCGTGCAGCTCCACCTTCGCTTCGACACGAGCGCGCACGGCGCCGCTCGCCACCTCGCGCAGCTCGAGCTCGAGCTTGCCGCTTCGCGCGCCGGGACGGTCGAGCGAAGCGTGCGCCACGTAGCGCTGCTGCTGCTCGTCGCTGGGCTCGATGCCCACCGTGAAGGGCTGGAAGCAGCGCTTGCACTCGTAGTAGCCCTGCTTGGGTCGCCGATAGAAATCGACGAGCGCCCAGCACACGCTCGGCCACGTGGCGGTGTAGTTCCACAGCACGACCCCGCCCGTGAAGCGCAGGTTGCGCTTGTAGTGGCGGATGTAGCGCCCCACCGTATCCGCCTGAAAATATTGGGTCGTCGCGATGGCGGCGTCGAGGCTCGTGGGGTAGCCGAAGGCGGCGGCGCGCGAGAAGAGCTTCTCCATTTGGGCGCCGTGTCGCGCCCAAATCAGGCCCGGGCTCTGCCCCTGGGCACGGCTGACGGCGCCGGGGCTCCAGGCTTCGTCGGGGCGCATGAAGCTCTCGATGCTCTCGCGCTGCGGCAGTGACTGCGCACCGAACTCCGAGTTGAAGCGCGCGACGTCGGGGATGACGTCGGTCGTCTTCCAGCCGAACCACACGTCCCAGTTGTGACGATCGCCTTCTTGGTCCGTGTCGGGGTGGAGCTCGCGCGACTCCGACGCAGGGCTGCCGGGCCAGTACGCGCGATCGGGATCCAGGCGCGCGCAGACCGACGCCAGCACGTCGTAGTAGATCGGATGAAAACGCTTTTCGGGCAGAGTCTGCAGCGCGAGCACTTCGTTCTCGTTGTTGCCGCACCACAGCGCGATGCAGCTGTGAGAGCGCAGCTTGCTGACGAGGTCTTCCGCCTCGCGCTTCACCTCGGCCAGAAAGTCCGCGTCTTCGGGGTAGATGCCGCAGGCGAAGTGAAAATCGTGCCAGACCAGCAAGCCGAGCTCATCGCACGCTTCGTAGAACGGCGCGTGCTCGACGATGCCGCCGCCCCACACTCGCAGCAGGTTCACGCCGCCCGCCATCAGCAGCTGCAGGTAGCTGCGATACTGCTCGGGGGTGACGCGCGTGTGCAGAAAATCGATGGGCAGCCAATTGTCCCCCTTGGCCCACAGCTTCTGCCCGTTCACGCGGAAGTAGAACACCTTGCCGTTCGGGCTCTGCGGATCGCTCGTGACGAGCTCGATGTTGCGCACGCCCACGCGCTGCTCGACTCGGCACAGCTCTTCGCCTGCGCGCACGACGCGCAGCGCCAAGCGATAGAGGTTCGGCTCACCCAGCTCGCGCGGCATCCAGAGCCGCGCGTTCGGCTCTCGGTGCGTGAAGGCGAGGGTCTCGGCGGCGCCCGGCTCGAGAGCGAGCGCGCGCGTCGCGATCACCTGGCCGTCGAGCAAAAGCTGTGCTTCGCCCGCCACGCGCTCGGTGGCTTTGACCTCGAGCTGGGCGCTGAAGGTGGCGGAGCCGTCGGCCTCGGGTCGCCCCTTGGTCCACAAATCGCCAGCGAAAAGGCCGCTCGATAGCTCGAGCGTGGCGGGGCCGGCGGGTCCGACGGTGGGCGTGCGCGCTGCCCAATCCCAGCCGAAGCTCATCTGTGATTTGCGGACGTACAGGCGCTCCCAAGGCTCGTTCCAATACGGCAACGGCGGGCCTGCGCGGCGGACGGTGGCGGGCATGCTGGCTTCGAAGGCGAGCGCCAGCCGATTGAGCCCCGAGCGGAGCTTGCCCGTCACGTCGACGCTCAACCGGCGCATCTGATTTTCGTGATGCGCGACGCGCTCACCATTCAGGTAGACGCTGACGAACGTGTCCAAGGAGTCGAAGCTGAGTCGCGCGGGGAGGGCGGCCTGAACTTCGTCGAGCGTGAGCTCAGTGAGATAAACGAAGTCACGATCTTCGATCCAGCGGGCCTCACCGACTTGGTCGCCCCAATACGGATCCGGGATGCGCCCTTCCCGAAGCAGATCTTGCGCGGCGAGGCCGGGTACCGTGGCGGGCAGCCAGCCCGCGGGGCTCACGGCTTGGGCCGAGGCGCGCTGCGCGAGCTCGTCACCGGCGCGGTGGGCAACGTCGAGGAAACGCCAGGCCTGCGCGGGGGAGCTGAGGCTCAAAATCGTGGTCATCGGTCGGCGCCGTTACACCACCGTGGGCGACGCTCGTCATCACTCAATCGCTAGGCCTAGTGCCGACTCACTCGGCTTGTGGAATGACCGCGGGGGGCTCAGGCGCGGGGCCTGGCGCCGCCGAATCCGTCTGCGGCGTCACCACGACGGGCGCGGCCTCGGCGGGCACCGCTGGTTCGCTCACTGCCTCCGGTGGCGGCGCGACGGCCGGGGGAGGGATGATGGCAGGCGGCGGTGGTGGTGGCGGTGGTGGCTCTGCGCGCTCGAGCGGTGGTGAGAAACCCCGCTTCGGAAAGATCTCGGCGCCGTGGGTAGCGATGCGCGTCAGCGACTCAGGCGTGGCGCCATCGACGTGGGTGTTGGTCGAGCTGCTGCGGCCCGTGCTGCTACCGGACCAATCGTTCGATGAAGGGACGCTGGCCCGGTTGGCCGCGAAGTGCTGGCCGAGTCGGAGCTCTGCCTCGCTTCGAGCCGCGCCGTCTCCGATGCGCTCGGGGATCACGAGCAGCGCAAATCCGACGAACGAAAGCGAGCCCAGGACGAGGGCGGCGCAAGGCGCCCAACGCCAGGTCATCACCTTGGGGAGCCCGATGTCCCTCATCCGACGCGGATCCTAACTCCGAGCCGCGCGCTTGACCAGCGCTGGTAGCCGAGGCGCTGCGCCTCGGCTACGCGGCTGCGGAGTCAACCACCCGAAAATGCATCTTCGGCGTCGGCGCCCGGCGGCGTCGCGTCGTCTCGATCTTGCAGGTACCCCGGCGGCAGGCTCACGGTTTGGGTGCCGGAGGCCTTGCCGCGTGGCACTCGCATTGCAAGCGGCGGAAATGGCTCGTCCGCCCGCAGCAGGCCGAGCGTCAGCTCAAGCTCGGCGAGCGTCGTTACCTGCATGAGCTTGGCGCGCAGCTCTGCCGTGTTGCGAAAGCATTTCGTGTACCAAGTCGCGTGCCGCCGGAACGCCCGCATCGCGGGGCGCTCTCCGAACCAAGCGGCGAGGCCGCGCGCATGCTCCAGGAGCACGTCGCGCACTTGCCCCAAGTTGGGCGGGTTTTGCGGCTCGCGCCCAGCGAACACGTCCGACAAGTCCCGGAACAGCCACGGCCGCCCCAAGCAGCCGCGGCCCACGATCACGCCATCACAACCCGTTTGGCGCATCATGCGCAGCGCATCCTCGGCCTCCCAGATATCGCCGTTGCCGAGCACGGGGATCGCCAGGCGACTCTTCAGGTCGGCGATTGCCTCCCAGCGCGCCTCC
This sequence comes from Pseudomonadota bacterium, assembly GCA_023431345.1. Taxonomy (GTDB): domain Bacteria; phylum Myxococcota_A; class Polyangia; order Polyangiales; family Polyangiaceae; genus PMG-095. Next base: position 27,787 of record JAEYWK010000238.1, on the reverse strand, counting down.
CCGTCGTAAAGCTGAGCGGCAGTGCGCGCGTGCAGGCCCACCCAGCGGCAGCCCGTCTGCTCCCCCACGCGCCCCGCGTCGAGATACGTGATGCAGTCTTCGTCGATGCCCATGCGAAACTTGATCGTCACCGGTACGTCGCCCGCCGCTTTCACGGCTGCGCCCACGATGGCTTCGAGCAAGCGCGGCTTCGCGGGAATCGCGGAGCCTCCGCCCTTGGCCGTCACCTTGCGCACGGGGCAGCCGAAGTTCATGTCGATGTGGTCGACGCGCCCTTCGTGGATCAAGCGCTTCACCGCCTCCGACACGTAGTACGGGTCGACGCCGTACAGCTGCAGGCTGCGCGGCGACTCGTCGGGACCGAAGTCGGCGAGCTTGAGCGTCTTCTCGTTGCCCTCGACGAGCGGGCGAGCGGTGATCATTTCGCTGACGTACAGGCCCGCTCCGAAGCGACGGCAAAGCGCGCGGAAGGGGTAGTTCGTCACGCCCGCCATCGGGGCTAGCACCACTGGCGGATCGACGCGCATCGCCCCGAGCGCGAGCGGCGCGAATTCGCCAGGCTGCGCGGGCTTCACGTCTCGGTTGATCTCGCTCTTGTAGATCTCGTCCATGGCTCGGCCGGCGGCGTAGCACCATTCGGCGCGGAGCCACACCCGCCCGGCCGCGCTTCGCGCGCGGTCAGCGTGCTCGGCGTGCTAGCGGTCGCCGGGGAGGGTTTTTCGCGGTCGCTTCTGGCGCCACGGCTGCCAAGCGTCGCGGGTCGATGGCGCCACGGCGTCGTCGCAGCTCGGCGGCGAGCTCGCGCCGAGGCGCAGGCCGCTCCGGGCGGGCGCGAGCGCGATGTTCTCGTGCTCGTCGAGCATGACGGCGCTGGTCAGTCCTTTGGCGGTCTCGCTCGGCCAGGCGTAGGCGATGAAGCGCCGCTCCGCGAGCTCCTCGTCGACGTCCTCAGGGCGAGCCGTGAAGCCGCCGCCCCGCTTCGGCAGGCAGACGACCAGAAAATACCCGCCAATCTCGGTGGCGGGTCCGAGCGCGGTGTCGACCTGCTCCGGGTAGCCTTCGAGCAAGGGTGTGGCGAGGCGATCACTCAGGCGCTGCTCGCGTCGAATCGCGAGCTCGCCGGTGAGCTCACCGAGCAGCAGGGCCGAGCCGACGCCGTCGCGATCGGGGTCGCGCACGGCCGTACGCCGCGCCATGTCTTGGGCGAACAAGAGCTCGCGCAAGCGGGAGATGGCGCGCTGCTCCGTGAAGCGATTGCCGCCCGCCACGATGCCGGGAATGGCCTCGACGATCAGGAAGCGGCACAGCCCGATCAGCGACGCCGCCGCGGCGAGCACGAGCAGCCAGCGTTCGCGCCTGAGCTCGAGCTTCGGTAGCTTCGGCAGCGACGCCCAAGCGATGAAGGTGCCCACGGCCGCGAACAGTCCCAGCTTGGTGAAGTAGATCGAGGCGACTCCCGCCGCGGCGGCGAGCGCCGTGCGGACGAGCAACGGGCGGGGCACTTACTTGCGAGGGGGCTTGGAGGGGAAGCGCGCGCCTTCGAACGTTTCCGTCGGCACGCCGTCTTCCCCTAGCGAAGAGTCGATCAGAGGTCGAGTCGCCGGATCGGGTTTTTTGCTTCCCGTGGGGGCAGGAGGCGGAGGCAGGGGGCCGCGCGGCGCTCTCGCTCGCGGTCCTGACGCCAGGATCCCGAGAGTACCCTGGCAAAAGCGGGGGTGGAAGCCGAGTAGGCGCGCGGCCCGAAAAGAGCGTAAATTCCTGATCGAATTGGCAAGCGTACCTTCGACCACAACTGCGCCTGCGTGCGCGTCTGCTCCGTCTGCTTCGGTCGCGCGCGTCTCCGAGCCGCGCGAGGTGGAAGAGACGGCGCTGCGCGTTCGCGAGAGCGCGCGTGACTTCGCGCGAGCGCCCCTATCCAAGAAGATCGCCGCGCTCTCCGAAGTACGGAAGCGGCTCGCGGCGAGCGGCCTCGAGCTGGCGCGGCTGGGTGCAGCCGCCAAGGGCATCCTCGATCGTCCGGGTGGCTTCGGTGAGGAGCTGCTCGCCGGCAGCGTGATCACGCAGCGCTACGTGCGCCTGCTCCGAGAATCTTTGCTGCAGATCCGCGAACGTGGCGCGCCCCAGGTCGGCGACGATCGGCTGCGACACTTGCCCAACGGCGAGGTGGCGGTACAAGTGATGCCGCACTCGCTCGCGGATCGCCTGCTCTTCATGCCGTACACCATCGAGGTTCGGCTCGAGCGCGGCGTGGATTCGGGGGATTTGCGCGCAGCCCAGGCCAGCTTCTACCGGAGGCCCAACCCCGACGGCTCGCTAGCGGCTGTGCTCGGCGCCGGCAACGTCGCGAGCATTCCGGCGCTCGACGTGCTGCACGAGTGCTTCGTCGCCGGCCGCGCCTGCGTGCTCAAGATGAGCCCGGTGAACGCCTACTTGGGGCCGGCCTTCGAGCACATCTTCGCGCCCGTGAGTGAGCTGGGAGGCCTCGGCATCGTTTACGGCGGCGCGGAGGCGGGTAAGGCGCTGCTCGGCAGCCGCCACGTCGATCACGTGCACATGACGGGCTCGATCGAAACGCACGACACCATCGTGTGGGGCCCGAAGGGGCCGGAGCGCGAGGCGCGGCTGCGAGACGACCGTCCGCTGCTCACCCAGTCGATCACGAGCGAGCTGGGCAACATCAGCCCCGTCGTGGTGGTGCCTGGCCCGTACACGGAGCGCGAGCTCGCCGACGTGGCCGAGAGCATCGCGGGGATGCTCTTCAACAACGCTTCGTTCAACTGCAACGCGGCCAAGCTCCTCGTGCTGCCGTCGCGGCTCGCGCGCGACGTGACGTCGAGGCTGGAGCGCCTGTTCACCGCGCAGGCGCCGCGCGCCGCCTACTATCCGGGAGCCATCGAGCGCTACCGCGAGCTCACCGGCAAAGACGCGCCCGGCACGGTCTGGGCTGCGCCGGCCGGAGCGGGGCAGTTGCCGTGGACGCTGCTCCGCGGGCTCAGCCCTGACTCGGCCGCCATTTCGTTCCAGCTCGAGCCCTTTTGTCCGCTGCTCAGCGTGGTCGAGCTCGACGAGCCCGACGCGGAAGAGTTCTTGGACCAGGCCGTCCGCTTCTTGAACGAGAAGGTGTGGGGTACGCTCAACGCGATGCTCTTCGTGCCGAGCGCCCTCGAAGGCGACGCGCCGATCGAGACGGCCCTCGCGCGCGCCATCGACGACCTTCGCTACGGCACCGTCGCCGTGAACTACTGGCCCGCCATCGGCTACGGCACCGGGTCGCCGCCGTGGGGCGGTCACCCCAGCTCTAGCTTGAAAGACGCTCAGAGCGGCGTTGGCTTCGTGCACAACGCGCTGATGCTCGAGCGCGTCAGCAAGGTCGTGCTGCGTGGCCCTCTCCGCAGCTTTCCCAAGCAGTTCTACTACCCCAGTCACCAGCGGCTCGAGCCACTGGCCCGGGGGTTGTTCGACTTCGAGTCGAGCGGTGACGTGCTCCCGCTGCTGCGGACCGGCGTCGCGGGGGTGGCTGGCTAGTGCTGCTCCTCGCGCTCAGCTGCTTGCAAGGCAGGGGGCAGGCGGAGGCGTTCGCGGAGCTGTCGCGGCTCCCCGTCGACGGCATTCAGCTCACCCCGGGCAACTTGCCGTCCCCCGGATTTCGCGAGCAAGTCGCGGCTTACTCCGGCATCGTCCGTCATCACCACGCCTTCAGCTACACGCACTACCGGGGGCGCGTGTACGACCTGCAGGGCCGAACGCCGCGGCTGGCTCGCAGCTGGTCGCTGCATCCGCCGCTGCTCAAAGACCCGTTCCCGTTCGAGCGCTGGCTGGCGGGGGCGCTCGAGGTGGACGCATTGTGCGAGGTCATGTACCCCGGGTACCGGCTCGGGAGTGACGCCGAGGTCGAGGCGGCGATGGCGAGCGGCTTGCGCCTCGCCGTCGATATCTCGCACCTCCACATCCAGCGTGTTCGCGGCGACTTGGGCGACGCGACTCTGCGCCGCTTGCTGAGCTACCCGGCCATCGAAGAGGTGCATGTCTCGCACAACGCGGGCCGCGCCGACAGCCATTTGCCGCTCGAGCCTTCGACGCCCTGGCTGGCCTGGGCGCGGGAGCGAGCGCGAGGCGGTGCAGCCCTGATTTTCGAGAGCTACATGCATGAGCGCGGCGCCGAGTGGGCCGCGCAGCTCGAGCTACTTTCATGAGCAACGAGCGACCTTCGTCTTCCGTTCTACGCGAGCGCTACACGCGAGATTACCTGCTGCCCCTCGCGCGCGCCTGGTTCCAGCTCGAGCCGCGCTGCCAGAGTGTGCTCGTAACGGTCGGTCAGTATTGGTGCGACGAAGCTACCGATGCGGTTCACTGTCACCAGCTCGGCTGCGTCGAAGCGGAGCCTACTTGGCCGGAGTCCGGACAAGCGCGAGCGGGCTCGCTCGTGGAAGACGACGTGCTCGCGGAGTGGACCGGCGGCCCGAGTCCTGACGAGGAAGCGCTGGCCCTGTCCGACGTGCAGTCGAGCAGGTGGGAGCGAGCCGCGGAGCACGCCTTCGGTGAAGCATACGGCGTGCCTAGCGCGCTCGACGAGAACAACGACATGATCGTCGCGTTCGCGTCGTTCTGCCGTGAAGTGAGCGACCAGGAGCAGCCTTCCTGGCGCTCCCACACGCCGTACGGCCTGATCCGTCGCCCGGCGGCTGGCACGGAGCCGGTGCTGGAAGTCATCGGCAAGATGCATCGCCCCGAATGGGAGGATCGCTGGGATGTGCTCGAGCAAGACGGCATCATCACGGAGGCGGAGGCCAACGCTCCGTCGCAAGTGACCGAGCCATCCCGCTCGCTGAGCTCCGGCCATTCAGCAGCTCAGCGTTCGTCGCAACCTGCGGAGGCGATGGCGAGTTCTTGGACCAGGGTGCTCGCGTTTCTGCTGCTCATCGCGGCGATCGTCGCCGTCCGGGCCTGCCGCGATTAGACGCTCGGGCGCTCGGGCGGCGGCGGCGGTCCTTCCTCGTCACGACTTGGCGTCGGGGCGCCAGGAGAAGACGTCGACCAGCTCCGGCTTGGCGTCGGCGGCGAGGGGATCGGTCAGGCCGAGGCAATAGCCGTCGATGCCCCGCCCGTCTGCGCGCACGCGTAGCCGCAGAAAGTGCTTGTAGCCGGGGTGGTCGAGGGCGGTGAAGGCTTGAGTGTGCTCGATGCCGCGGCGGGTGAGCATCGCGAGGTAGAAGCCGAAGACGAAGGTCGCCGCGAACACGGTGAAGACGAGCGTGGCGCTCGCCACCACGAACAGCGTCGGCACGTAGTGCAGGCGCAAGAGCGCGTGCTTGACCAAGAACGAGGCGAAGATGGGCAGGCACGCCGTGAACGCGCCCGCGGCCAGCGCGCGCGGCAGGACCCGCCAAAAGCGCCGCCGCACCCCGCCGATCAGGGCGTACACGGTGGTGATGACGAGCGTCATCAGCAGCGGCGCCGCCAAGATCACGCCGAGCTCGTCGTAGACACGGACGCCCATCGACAGGGGCGGCGCGAACAGCGCCAAGAAGATCAGGTGGGGCAAGAAGCCCGAGCGACCCCGGGCGATCTTCCAAGGGACGCCGCCCAGAAGCGCGCGCGACTCCGCGGGGCTCGGCCAGCGCCGCTCGGCTTTGCGTCGTCCCCCAACGACGGGCGCCGGATGCAAAAATGCTCCTCCTCCTCCGGCGATCACGTGCAGGGTGCCATCCTCACAGCTGCGCTCGTAGTGGTGGACGTCGCCAGAGAGGATGAAGTGCGAGCGGGCGTGAAAATCGAAGCCCAACGTTTGGATCATGTCGGTGCCGGTGCGGCTGGCGGCGCCGAAGCGAAAGAGTGGATCGGGCAAGAGCACCCACGGGCTGGCGTGCGGATTTTCGCGGGCGTGCTCGATGAAGAAATGCTTCTGGCGTGAGTCGATGCGCTTGAGCTGCCGATCGACCGCGTAGAGGTGGATGGTGCTGGTGAGCGGCAGCACCCAGTAGCTGGCGTTTTGCACCGGCACGTAGCCGCTCAAGACGAGGGCCTTGGGCTTCTCGACCTTGCCGCCGAGCATGAACTCGCGCGCCCACTCCGCGTAGTGCTCGAGCATCGGCTTCGAGACGCCGAGGATGCTGGGGCGAGGGTCGACCTCGCCGTCGACGCGGCGGCGAAACATGCGCCCAAAGCCGTCGAGCCCGTCGTACCAGTCGTGGTTGCCGGGGATGCCCAACAGCACGCGCTGCTTCGCGTCGCGCCCGTCGAGCGCTTCATTGAACGGCACGAGCACGCGGTTGGTGATCTCTTTGGCGGTGGCGACCGGGTAAGCGGTGTCGCCGCCGAACAAGAGCACGTCGCCGCGCGGCGCCACGAGGTAGGCGCCTTCGTGATCGGGATCGGGCAGCTCGTACTCTTCGACGACGAGGCGCGCCACCGCGCGGCTCACCGAGACGTCGTCGCCGGTGTCCGACACGTAGTCGATCCACAAGTCGCGCCCGAGCGCGGAGACCACGCTCTCCGCACGTTCATCGCCTCCCAGCACGCTCGCGACGTAGCTGCAGAGCTCGGCCGGGCTATCGGGCGTCATCCAGTCACGCGAGTCGATGTCCTCGGTGGCGATGGCGGCGGAGACGAAATGGCGCAGGTGGCCCCAAAAGGAGCTCACTCCGAACCACACCACACCCCTGGGGCTGGCTCTGCCCCGGGTGAAGCGCTGCCGGTCACGGGGACGGCTCGGCTCCGGGCGGAACGGCGGCTCGGGGTGGTCCAACGCTCTATACTGGTCACGACCCGCCGCGAGGCGGCAAGTGTGCGGCGAATTTGCGTTCTGTTCGGGCCGTACTACTACCGCCCCGCATGGCCGTTCTGACTGACGACGTTCGTATCGACACCCTCAAGCCGCTCCTCCCGCCGGCCATCTTGATGGAGGAGATCCCGCTCGCGGAGGCGCAGTCGCGTCAGGTCGCCGAGTCACGCACCGAGGTCGCGAACGTCATCGACGGCAAGGACGACCGGCTCGTGGTCGTGGTCGGACCGTGCTCCATCCACGACCCGGAGGCGGGGCTCGAGTACGCGCGTCGCTTGAAGCCGGTCATCGAGCGGCTGCGCCCCGATCTGAAGATCGTGATGCGTACCTACTTCGAGAAGCCGCGCACCACCGTCGGCTGGAAGGGGCTGATCAACGACCCCAAGCTCGACGGAAGCTTCGCCATCAATCAGGGCCTGCGCATCGCGCGCACGTTCTTGCGCGACGTGGTCGACCTCGGCGTTCCGACCGCGCTCGAGTTCTTGGATCCGATCACGCCGCAGTTCATGGCCGACTTGGTGACGTGGGGAGCGATCGGCGCGCGCACCACCGAGAGTCAAGTGCACCGAGAGCTCGCTTCGGGCCTGTCGATGCCGGTCGGCTTCAAGAACGGCACGGGCGGCACCGTGCAAATCGCGGCCGACGCGGTGCGTTCGGCCGCGCAGCCTCACCACTTCTTGTCGGTGACCAAGCAAGGTCTGGCCGCCATCGTCGCGACCAAGGGCAACCCGCATTGTCATTTGATCTTGCGCGGCGGCTCGAACGGCCCCAACTACGGCGCCGAGGCGGTCGCGGCGGCGGCCCTGCTGCTCGAGAAGAATCAGCTGCCCGGCAAGTTGATGATCGACACCAGCCACGCCAACAGCGGCAAGGATCCGGCGAGGCAGCCCGAGGTCGCGGCCGACATCGCGCGGCAAGTCGCGGGAGGCAGCCGCCGCATCTTCGGCGTGATGATCGAGAGCTTCCTCGTGGCGGGTCGCCAGGAAATCACCGACCGCTCGCAGATGACCTTCGGCCAGAGCGTGACCGATGGCTGCTTGGGCTGGGAGACCACGGTGCCGCTGCTCGACGAGCTGGCGAGCGCCGTCCGCAAGCGCCGCGGCTGAAAAGGACAGCCGATCCAGGTCCCGCTTGCGATGCCGCCCGGGGGCTCGTTAAGGTGCGGGTCAATCCGCAAAACCAGCACGATATTGCGCTGGTGTTCTGAGCGGCAGCGTGGCGGCGCGCGCTCAGCGGCGCCGGCCGCTGCGATTTCGTCCCGCCCGCAGCTCGCGCGCCAGATCCGCGAGGTAGCGATCGAAGTCGACCTGCATCGTGTGCCTGCGGGAGGCGACGAAGCGGCGGCGCACGTGCTCGCGCTCTCGCGCCGTGCGCTGCTGCATTTCGCTCGGCTCCGGGAGCTCGTAGTCGCCGCGCACGTAGCTCGCGAACAGCTTCCCCTGCGCTTCCACGAGCGGCATGATCGCGCCGAGCGGTTGCGCCAGCCCGGCGAACATCAACCCGCGGTGCTCGAGGTGGAAGCAGCGCAAATAGAGCGGCAGCTCGTTGTCGGGCGCCGACACGAAGCTGGCGTCGAAGAACGGGAACGAGACCTTGTAGCCCGTGCAGTAGACGATCGCGTCGAGCTCGGCCTCGCTGCCATCCGCGAAGCGCACGCGCCTACCCGCGAGGGCGGCGATCGCGGGGCGAGGCCTGATCGTGCCCTCCCTCAGCAGCGGCAACAGCTCGTCCGACAGCGTGGGGTGCGCGTGCCCGAGGCGATGATCCGGCTCCGGCAAGCCATGCGCGTCGGGGCGGCCCAGCACCAGGCGGTACCAGAGCTCGGCGATGCCCGTCTTGACAGCGTCGGGGAGGCTCTCGGGAATGATGCCCGGCTGATCGATGGGGCGCCCAAAGACGTATTTGGGCAGCACCCAGGCTCCGCGCCGGACGGACAGCGAGACCTGGGCGCCCGCGCGCGCAAGCTCGCTCGCGATGTCGACCGCGCTGTTGCCGATGCCCACGACGAGCACGCGGCGCCCGACCAGCTGTAGCGGCTCCGTCGGGCTCAGGTATTCGTGCGAATGTAAGGAGAGGCCGTCGAAGCTTCCGGGCGGCGGGGGCTCGGGAAACGCCGGGTCCCAATGGTGACCGTTGGCCACCACGACGGAGCCGAAGACGTGCTCGTCGCCGGCCTCCGTGCGCACGAGGTAGCCGCCCGGAGCCGGCGCGACGTGCTCGACGGCCGTGCGGAACCTGATGTGCGGCTCGAGGCGGAACGCCTCAGCGTAGGCCTCGAAATAGCGGGCGACCTGCTCGTGCCCGGCGTAGTCGGGGTAGTCGCCGGGCATGGGGAAGTCCGAGAACTGCATGCGCGACCGCGAGGTGTTGATGTGGAGCGAGCGGTAGATCCGGCTCTGGCCGTTGTCGTTATCGAAGACCCAGTTGCCGCCGACCTTGGAGCCCCGCTCGAAGCACACGGCCGGAAGGCCTGCCTCGACGAAGGCTTTGAGTACAGTCAGCCCCGAAGAGCCCGCGCCAATGATGCAGGTGCTGGCGCAGGGGGGGGAGCCGGAGCCGGAGCCGGAATCGGAACCGGGGGCACGGCTTGGGCCGGGGGCGCCGGGGCCGCCGGGGCCGGCGGGGCCGCGATGAGAGCTCGAGTCGAAGAGCGGCATGCGCTGGCCGCCGACGCTGCCACAAATGCGCGGAGAGGTGGGCGACGATGGTATGCTGACCGGCAATGCGCCGGGTGCTGCTCGTCGAAGACTCCGCCAGCATGCGTGCTTTCGTCCGCACCGCTCTGACCTCTACCCCCGCCTTGGGAGAGCTCGAGATCGCGGAGGCGCAGAGCGGCTTCGACGCGCTGCGGCTGTTACCACGGGGCGCCTGGGACCTCGTGATCACCGACATCAACATGCCCGACATCAACGGGCTCGAGCTGATTAGCTTCATCAGGAAGAGCGACGCCCACAAGAACACCCCGATTCTGATCATCTCGACCGCTTCGTCAGAGCGCGACCGAGAGCGGGGTATGACGCTGGGCGCCAGCGACTACCTCGTCAAGCCCTTCACGGCCGACGTGCTGGCAGCACGCGCGCTGGAGCAGATGGGGGAGGCGCCGGCGTCGGGGACGCATGGCTGAGATCACCGACAAGGCTCGCGAAGAGTTCTTCTCCGAAGCGCAAGAGATCATCGAGACGCTGAGCCGCAACCTGCTCGCGCTCGACGCTGCTCAGAAGTCGGGCAAGGAGGATCCCTCGCTCATCAACGAGGCCTTCCGCGCCGTTCACACGCTGAAGGGATTGGCGGGCCTGTTCGGCGCCATCCGCCTCGGCGCCTTCTCGCACCGCCTGGAAGACTTGCTCGACGACTTGCGGCTCGGGCGCATGGAGCTGCGGCCGGAGGTGCTCGACGTCTTGTTCTCGACCGTCGACGCTTATGGCCGCATCCTCAGCGTCGAAAAAGAGGGGCGCGACGAGGACCTGCCGAGCGTCGAGGAGCTGTTTCAGCGGCTCGACCGGCTCGGTACGGGCGTCGAGCGGGGGACGAGCCCGGTCGGCGACTACGAGCTGGATCCCGGCATGCTGGCGGTGCTCACCGAGTACGAGGAGCACCGGCTACGCGCCAACATCGAGCAGAACCTGAAGCTGTACCGTCTGCGCGTGCAGTTCGACTTGTCGACCATCGACAAGGCGCTCGACGACATGAAGGAGCGCGCCAAGCGGCACGGTGAGATCATCACCTACCTGCCGACGGGCGAGGCCACCGGCGCCGACGCGATCGAGCTCGACCTGCTGCTCGCGTCGCGTGACGACCTAGCGACGTTGATTGGCTCGCTCGGCGCCGACAACGTGGTCATCGAGGAGATCCCGCGGCGGCTCCGCTCCGCCTCGCCCAGTATGCCCCCCCTGCGCGGAAGCGTGGGGGCGCCGATGTCGCCCAAGGCCGACGGCAGCGTCCTCGATCGCCTCGGCGACGGCGGCGGGGTCGACGTCGCGCCGTCGCTGCGCTCGCTCACGCAAACGGTGCGCGTCGACATCCGCAAGCTCGATCACCTGATGAACATCGTCGGTGAGCTCTCGATCGTGCGCAGCTCGCTGTCGCGCATCGCGGAGCGTCTGCGCGGCGAAGGCTCGCGCCAGCTCGCCACCGAGCTGATGCGCTTGCATCGCAACTTCGACCGTCGCCTCGGCGAGATGCAGGACGGCATCCTCGAGGTGCGCATGGTCCCGCTCGGCCAGGTCTTCGACCGATTGGCGCGGGTCGTGCGCCAAATTAGCCGTGATTTAGGCAAAGAGATCCGGCTCGTCATCACGGGCGCCGAGACCGAGATCGACAAGCTGATCGTGGAGGAGCTGAGCGATCCGCTCATGCACATGATCCGCAACGCCATCGATCACGGCATCGAGTCGGCCGAGCGCCGCGCCGAGGTCGGCAAGCCGCTGGCGGGCACGATCGCGCTGAACGCCTTTCAAAAGGGCAACCACGTCATGATCGAGGTCGAGGACGACGGTCGCGGCATCGACGAGCAGGCGCTGGTCGAGAAGGCGGTCGCCTCCGGCAAGATCGGGCGCCACGAGGCCAGCGAGCTCGTACGCGACGAGATCTTGGCGCTGATCTTCGTGCCCGGACTGTCCACGCGTCAGCAAGCCGATGATCTGTCGGGTCGCGGTGTCGGCATGGACATCGTGAAGACGAACATCAACAAGCTGGGCGGCGTGATCGACGTGCACAGCGACGCCGGCATCGGCACCAAGATGGCGATCACGCTGCCGATCACGCTGGCCATCGTCAGCGCGCTGCTCGTGCGCGTGCACGATCAGGTGTTCGCGATCCCGCTGTCGACGGTGTCGGAGGCCTTGTCGTTCGACCCGGCGAGCGTGCGCCGCGTGGACAACCGCGAGGTGATCACGGTGCGCGGGGCGTCCCTACCCATCTGCGATTTGGGGCGCCTCTTGGGCCTGACCGACCCGCTCGAGCCGAATCGGCGGCGTTTCGTGGTCGTGGCCGCCCTCGGCAACCGGCGCCTGGGCTTGGTCGTCGACCATTTGTTCGGCCAAGAAGACATCGTGATCAAGCCGCTCGGCTCGTCGCTCTCGCGCGTGCGCGGCTTCGCGGGCGCGACCGAGCTGGGCGACCAGCGCGTCGGCCTCGTGCTCGACTCGGGCGCGGTCATCGAGGAAGTATTGTCGGGCGTGGAGGGGCCGCGAGAGCGGCTGAGCATGTTGCATGGCTGATTTGACGCGCGCACCCGCACCTCGTCTGTCGCGCCGCGGCAGTGAAACCACGCCGCTACGCGAGTTCTTGATGTTCGTCGTCGGCGGGGAGCTGTTCGGGATCGAGCTGACCGGCATCAAGGAGATCTTGAGCCCTCCGCCGATCACGCCCGTGCCGCGCTCGAGCCGTGAGGTGCTGGGCGTATGCAGCGTGCGCGGGCTGCTCGTCACCGTGCTGTGCCTGAGGCGCAGGCTACGCTTGCCCGAGCTCGGCAGCGGCCGCCGCTCGCGCATCCTGCTCACCACGTCCGCCAGCGGCGAAACCGTGGGCCTGCTCGTGGACGAGGTACGCCAGGTGGTGCGCTTGCAGGCGAGCGAGATCGAGCCGGCTGCCAGCACGCTCGGCAGCGACGCCTCGGAGCACGTCGTCGGCGTGGCTCGCCCCCCCGGCAGCTTCGTGGTGCTGCTCGACTTGCGCTCCATCTTGCCCAGCTGATTTTTCGCATGACCTACCGTCCCGAGCGCCCGGATCCGCAAAAGAGCCTCGTCGGCTTCGTCGTCGGCGACGTGTCGTACGCGGTCCCCATCGATCACGTGCGCGAGATCGTGAATCCGCTGCCGCTCACCGAGCTGCCTCACGCCCCCCCCACGATCGCGGGCGTCGCCGATCACCGGGGCGAGATCGTGCCCGTGGTGGAGCTGCGCGTGCGCTTCGGCTTGCCCACGCTGCCGGATCCCCGGAGGGCCAAATGGATCTTGATCGACGTGACGGGGCGCGGCGTGGCGCTGTGCGTCGACCGCGTGACGGAGGTGTTCGGCACCGCCGGCGCTGACTTGAAGCCGGCTCCCGCCCTCGGCGGCGGTGACGACTTGCGCGGCATCGCGGGGGTGGTCAGTCGCAGCGAAGGCTTGACCTTCATCCTCGACGTCGGCGAGTTCGACGTGCTCACGAGCCCGCTACTACCAGCCCAGTTGGCGGGGGCGAGCGGGGCGGCGCGGTGAGCGTCGAACGCGAGGTCGCCCGCGCGCTCGGCTCGGCGGATCCGGAGGAGCGACGCCGCGCCGTAGCGCGCATCGCGGACCTGCCGCCGTCGTCACGCGTGCCGCCGCTGCTCTCGGCTTTGGGGGATAACGACTGGCGCGTACGCAAAGAAGCCATCGGCGTCACGGCCGAGCTCGGGCCCGAGCCGGACGTGATGGCCGCGCTGGCCGACGTGTTCGAGCCCGGCGACAACGTGGGGCTGCGCAACGCTACCGTCGAGGCCCTCGGAGCCTTCGGGCCCCACGCGGTAGACGCCCTCGCGTCTCGCATCCGCGGCTACGACGCGGACGGCAAGAAGCTCGCCATCGAAGCGCTGGGGCGCTCGGGCGAGGCCAGCGCGCTCGACGTGCTCGCGCCGCTGGTGGACGACGGCGACGCCAACGTGCGAGTGGCCGCGCTCGAGGCCGTTGGCCAAGTCGGGGCGACGCGCGTCGAGGACGCCAAGCGGCTGCTCGTCTCCCGCATCGACGCCTCGCGCCCACTAGAGACGCTGGCCGCGCTCGAAGCGCTGGCGATGATTGGCGCGGGCTTGCCGTTCGCGGCCGTCGAGCCGTGGCTCGGTGACCCGCTGCTGGGGCGCGCCTCGCTGGCGCTCGCGGCCCAGTCCGGCGACCCCCACGCGGCGCCGCGGCTGGTCAGCTGCCTGCTCGAGGGACGAGATCCCGAGGCGGTGTGCGCGCTCGCCGACTACGTGAACCAGAGCGAAGCCTCGCGCCGCGCGGCGCTCAGCGAGGCCGCCCGCACCGGGAGCGCCTTCGTCGAGCGGCTGGTCGTGTGTCTTTCACGCCGTGACGGCGACGTGGAGCCGGCGCGCGGCGCGCTCTCGGTAGCAGGCGCGCTCGGCATCGCTGCCTGCGCCGAGCACGCGGTGGGCTGGCTCTCCGACCCGCGCTGCTACTCGCAAGCCGACCAAGCGCTGTTCTTGTTGGGAGCGGCGTCGGTGCCGGCGCTGCTCGTCGGTGCCGCCTCGCCCGAGGCCGAGAAGGCCGCCGCTTGTTTGGATCTGCTCGGTCGCTTGCCCGCCGAGAGCGTGGACGACCGGGCGCGGGGCCTGCTCACCGCGGCCTTGAAGTCCGCGTCGCTCGACGTCGTCCGCGCGGCGCTCGGCGCGCTCACGCGCGTGGGCGACGCCGACTGCATGCCCGAGCTCGTGCGCCTGCTCTCCGATCCCGCGCTGGTGGCGTCGATTGAGCCTACGCTGGTCGCGATCAGTCAACGTCACCCCGCGCGTGCGCTGTCGCTCGTCGATTTGCGTGCAGCCCGCGGCCCGCTCGCGCACGCAGCGGCCCTGGCCGTCGTCGCGCTGGCTCCGCGCTCGGGTCTCGCCGGGCTCGACGGCGCTGAGCTGACGGCGTTTTTGATGCGGCTCTTGATGAGCACCTCGCACGACGAGCGGCGCGCGGCGCTGTGGGCGCTCGGCGAGCTCGGCTCTCCCGAGGCGCTCGACGCCGTTCGCTTCGCGCTGGCCGACGAAGAGCCGGCGGTGCGCGTGGAGGCGGTGCGAGCGCTCGGTCGCTTGAAGGGTAGCGACCAAACCTCGGTCGGTGTGCCCGCGCTGCTCGAGGTCGTGGCCGAGGCGCGCGAAGCGACGCTGGTGCTGGTAGCGCTGCGCGCGCTCGGGGAGACCTCGGATCCGCGCGCGCTCGGCGTGCTGGGTCCGCTGGTGCGCGCGAGCGACGCGCGCTTGGCGGTGGCGGCCGTCGAAGCGCTGTCGCGTCACGCGGACTCTCGGCGCTTGTCGAGCTTGTTCGATGGCCTCCACCACGCCGAGTCGGAGGTGGTCAAGGCGGCCATGCTCGCCATCGCCGCTGAGCCGGATCCGCGGGTGATCGTGCACCTCGGAGCGTGCCTCGATCAGTCTGCCTGGGACGTGCGTCGCTTGGCGGCGGACCTGCTCGGGCGGGCGCCGAGCGAAGCTTCGGCGTCGCTGCTGCGGGCCCGGCTCGCGGTGGAGCACGACCCGATGGTGAAAGACGCTCTCAGCCGCGCGCTCGAGAGCTCCGGCCAGCGCCGCAGTCGCCCCCCGCGTCGTCCCCAGGGAGAGCTGTGAACGTGCGCCACGTTCCCGGCCAGTTCCGGCGCATGTCGCCGGAAGATTTCCGGTTGCTGCGCGACGTGGTCTACGAGCACGCGGGGCTGATGTTCGATGAATCGGCGCTGATGCTGTTCGACCGGCGGCTGAGCGAGCGGCTCGAGGTGCTGGGTCTGCAGAGCTACCAGGCTTATTACAAGTACCTGCGCTTCGACGCCCACAACCTGCAAGAGATCGAAGAAGCCATCGAGCGACTCACCACCAAAGAAACGTACTTCTTTCGTCAGGAGTACCAGCTGCGCGCCTTCCAGAGCGAGCTCTTGCCTCGCCTCGAAGAGGCGAACGCGCGCACGCGGCGGCTCGTGGTGTGGAGCGCGGGCTGCTCGACCGGTGAAGAGGCGTACACGCTGGCGGCGCTGATCCTGGAGTCGGGGCGCTTCGAGGGTTGGGACGTGCGGGTGATCGGCACTGACCTCTCGAAGCAGTGCGTGGCCCACGCCCGCCGCGGCGTGTACCAGCAGAGCTCCCTGCGCGCGACTTCGGCCCGCGATAAGGCTCGCTATTTTTTCGAGCTGGAGGACGGCTTTTACGTTCACGAGAACGTCAAAAAGCTCTGTCAATTCGGGCAGATGAACTTGATGGACGCAGGTCGGGGCAATTTGGTTGGCCGCGTCGACGCCGTTTTCTGCCGTAATGTTCTGATTTATTTCGACGTTCGATCGAGGAAGCGCGTGATCGATAACCTGTACCAGCGCCTGACCCCCGGCGGCTACCTGATGCTCGGTCACTCGGAGTCGCTGCTGAACCTGAGCACCGCGTTCGAGCTCGTGCACCTGCGTGACGACCTGGTGTACCGCCGACCCCTTGGCGGTGATCGCGGAGGCTTCCTTTGATACCCCTGCGCGGAGGACTGCCGCTGCGCGTGCTGGTCGTCGACGACTCGGTCTTCAACCGCCGCAGCATCGGCGAGATCTTGGCTCAGAGCCCGGAGATCGAGGTCGTGGGCAAGGCCGCCGACGGCGAGGAAGCGCTGCGGTTGGTGTCGTCGCTGAAGCCCGACTGCATCACGCTCGATCTCGAGATGCCGCGCATGGATGGCTTCACGTTCCTGCGCATCTTGATGACGAAGATGCCGACGCCGGTCGTCGTCGTGTCGAGCTACAGCCAGAAGGAGAACGTCTTCAAGGCGCTCGAGCTCGGCGCCCTCGATTTCGTGGCCAAGCCCGAGCGCTTCTCGGATCCGGATTTGGGGGGTATTCGCGAGCAGCTCGTCAGCAAGGTGCTCCTCGCGCGCAGCGTGCGCCTGGGCGTGCCGCCGCCACCTCGGCGCGCGGACGTGTCCGCTCCTCCCGTCGAGCCGCCGAAGCAGAAGCAGCTCGTCCCACCCAAGAGCGTGATCGCGATCGCGTCGTCTACGGGCGGGCCGAGCGCGCTCATGGAAATTTTCACGCGCTTCCCCGTCAACTACCGCAGCGCGCTCGTGATCGCGCAGCACATGCCGGACAAGTTCACCCGCACCTTCGCGGATCGCCTGTCGCGCCGCGGCAACCTGCGCGTGAGCGAAGCGCAAGATCAAGACGTGGTCAGTGAAGGCACCGGCTTCGTCTGTCCGGGCCGGCACTGCATGGAGCTCGAGGTCTCGGCCCGTGGCACGATGAAGCTCAAGGTGGGTCAGCCCTCCGAGCGTGACCGCTACGTCCCCTCGGCCGATCGCTTGCTCGCGAGCGTGGCGGCGGGCGTGGGCCGGCGCGCGGTGGGCGTCATCCTGACCGGCATGGGCGACGATGGCGTCGAGGGCGCGCGGCGCATCATCGAAGCGGGGGGCATCGTCATTTGCGAGAGCGAAGAGTCCGCCGTGGTTTACGGCATGCCCGGCGCGGCCGTGCGGGCCGGCGCGGTGACGCAGAGCCTGCCGCTGACCGAGATCGCGGACTACCTCGCCAAGCTGTGAGCGGCGAGCTCCGGCGCGGCGCCTTTTGGCCTTCGGGTCAGGGCCGGCGGATCCCTGAATGGGTCACTCCGGCCCGCTTCTGGAATGAAGTGCAGGGCCGATGGGTTTTGGGCCATAGCAGGCAGTCGAGCTAGGCTGCCTGCCGGTGAGGAAACCTACGAAAATGTCGAGACTGAGCTATGGGTTCGCGTCGGTTCTGGCCCTGGGCCTGGCAGTTTCCGGTTGCGCGCGAGGCAGCGCTCTCTCCAAAGGTGATGTGCGGCCCGAAGGCGGCCGCGAAAGCGTCCAAGTCCACGGCCATCCCGCCCTGACTCAGGTCGGAGGCTCCGTGTCGATCGCCGACGTCGCGGAGCGGGTGCTGCCGTCGGTGGTGACCGTGTCGACGACGGTGATTCAGCGGCAGCCCGGCGGCCTGTTCCCGTTCTTCGGGCCGATGGAGCGACAGGGGCAGGGCATCGGCTCGGGCGTGATCGTGTCGCCCGACGGCTACATCCTCACGAACAACCACGTGGTGGCCGAGGCCAAGGAGATCAAAGTCACCATCTCGGACAAGCGCGAGTTCGACGCTACCGTCGTCGGCACGGATCCAAAGAGTGATCTGGCGGTGATCAAGATCAAGGGCACCCCGACCGGCCTGCGCGCGGCGGAGTTCGGTGATTCCTCGCGGCTGCGCCTGGGGGACGTCGTGCTCGCCATCGGCAACCCCCTGGGTGTGGGTCAGACGGTGACGATGGGCATCGTCTCCGCCAAGGGTCGCGCGGATCTCGGCATCACCGCCTACGAAGACTTCATCCAAACCGACGCTGCCATCAATCCGGGCAACTCGGGCGGCGCGCTGATCGACACCGAGGGCAAGCTGGTCGGCATCAACACCGCCATCTTGTCGCGCTCGGGTGGCTATCAGGGCATCGGCCTCGCCATCCCGAGCAGCATGGCGCAGCCGATCATGGAGCAGCTGAAGCAGTCGGGTAAGGTGTCGCGCGGCTTCCTCGGCGTCGGCATCCAAGACATCGATCGCGATTTGGCGGCGGCGCTGAAGCTCGCAAATCCGAACGGCGTGCTGCTGACCGAGGTGCGCGGCGGCGGCCCTGGCGGTAAGGCGGGGCTGCAGCGCGGCGACGTGGTGACGAAGGTCGACGGCAAACCCGTCACCTCCACGGGGCAGTTCCGCAACATGATCGCGTCGAGCGGCGCGAAGAAGCGCGTGACTCTCGAGGTCATGCGCGACGGTAAGCCGCAGTCGTTCGGCGTCGAGTTGGGCGAGGTTCCGGAAGACGGAGCCGCCGCAGGTCCCAGCATCGGGCCGGGCAGCTCACCCCAAGCGACGTCCGGTGGCGCGCTCGACGGCGTGACGCTCGAGGAGCTGACGCCCGAGCACCGCCGAACGCTCGGCCTGGGCGCTGAGGTGCAGCGCGGCGTCGTCATCACGGACTTGGCGCCGAAGAGCGCGGCCGCAAAGGCGGGGCTCCGGCCCGGCGACGTCGTGTTGGAGCTCAACCGCGTCGCGGTCGATTCGCTCGCGAAGTTCAAAGAGCTCTACGGCAAGGCTTCCGGCGACATCTTGCTCGCCGTGCAGCGCCGCGGCGCCACGCTGTTCGTGGTGGTGCGCAAGTAGCAACACCGTCGCGCTGACGCGGGCGCACGTAAGTAGCGCACCTACCTAGCACCCCGGCGGGGCCCTGGCTGGCCCCGCCTCAGTTGGGCTACGATCCCGGGCCCCATGGTTGGTCCACGCTCACCGCAGGGCAGTGTGCCGGTGATTGCTCCTCCGCGCGGCTCCCAGGCAAGCTTCTCGGACGCGCTGTCCGAAGGCATGCCCAACTCGCGGCGCTGCTCCGCGTGTGACCGACGTTTCCCGGCCGCGTTCAAGGTTTGCCCTCACGACGCGACGCCGCTCGTGGACGCGCCCGACGACGAAGATCCGATGATCGGCGCCGTGCTCGGCGGCTGCTACGAGGTCGTGCGCATGGTGGGCGAGGGCGGCATGGGTCGCGTCTACGAGGCGCGCCACCAGCGCCTACCCAGCAAGAAGTTTGCGGTGAAGGTGCTGCACCCGGACCTCGCGCGGCAGCCGGACGTGGTGACGCGCTTCCAGCGCGAGGCGGAGGCTTCGAGCGTGCTCAGCCATCCCAACGTGGTCGACGTGTTCGACGTCAGCTCGAGCGCGGATGGGCGGCCGTACATCGTCGCGGAGCTGCTGCAGGGCGAAGAGCTCGGTAGTCACCTCGACCGCGTCGGCAAGATGACCTCGCACGGGGCGGCGCACGTGGTGCGCCAGGTGTGCGCGGCGCTCGGCGCGGCTCACGCCGCCGGCATCGTGCACCGCGACGTGAAGCCGGAGAACGTCTTCTTGGTCGGCGACGGAAACCACGTGAAGGTGCTCGATTTCGGCATCTCCAAGGTCGGCGACAACAAGGACGGTCTGACCAAGACCGGCACCGTGATGGGCACGCCCGACTACATGGCGCCCGAGCAGGCGCGCGGTGATCGCGTCGACGCCCGCGCGGACATTTATGCGGTGGGCGCGATGCTGTTCCGCGCCCTGACGGGGCGAAAGCCGTTCGAAGGGCTCGACCCGATGGCGACGCTGACGGCCGTGTTGACCCAGGAGCCGCCGCGGCCGAGCGAGCTGAACTCGGCCGTCCCGCTCGCCCTCGAGCTGGTGATTCAAAAGGCGATGGCGAAGAGCCCGGCCGAGCGCTTTCAGAGCATGGCCGAGCTCGACGCGGCGCTCGCCCCGTTCGACACGACGGAGACGATCGACGTTTCTTCGGGGGCGACGCTCATCGATCGCAGCGCCGCAGCCACGGCCAAGACGGTGCTGCGATCGTCGGCCACGGCGCCGAGCGCGAGCGCCGACGAAGCGGCGCGCTCGGTGAAATTGGCGCGGCCCGGCTTGGTGTTTTTCACCGGCTTGGGCGGCTTGTGGCTGCTGGGCTGCGCGCTCGTGACGGTCGCGAGCGCCATCCGCCTCGTGCGCGGCGGGAGCGACCTCACGCAGTCGGAAGCGGTGATCAGCTTGATCGGCGCGCTGTGCGGGCTCGGCACCCCCGCGGTGCTGTGGATTCGACACTTGGGGCGCGAAGTGTGGCCGAGCACGCCGCGCGCGCTCGAAGCGCAAAAGCGCTTGCGCCGCACCGTGCTCTACAGCGCCGCGACCGCCGGCATCGTGGGCGGACTCGTGCAGCTGCTGGAAGTGCTGATCAACCGCACGGGGGCGGCGGTGGCTGAGCCGGGGTGGGCGCTCGTGACGATCGGCGCGGCGCTGTTCGTGGGCGCCGCGACCTGGGTGGGGCTCGGCCCGGGCTGGCCCAAGCTCAGAGCTTCTTCGCGGCTTTGAGGCGCTCTCGCAGCGCGGCGGCGTAGCCGGGCTTGTTGACCTGGCGCGCGCGCCCGATCGAGAGCGCGTCTTCGGGCACGTCTTCGGTGATGGTGCTGCCCGTGCCGACGTAAGCGTTCTTGCCGATGGTGACGGGGGCCACCAGCTGTGAGTCGCTGCCGATGAACGCACCTTCGCCGATGGTGGTGCGGCGCTTCACGAAGCCGTCGTAGTTACAAATGATGGTGCCGGCGCCGATGTTGGCGCGTTCACCGACGTCCGCGTCGCCGAGGTACGCGAGGTGATTGGCCTTGGCGCCGCGGCGCACGCGCGTCTTCTTGGTTTCGACGAAATTGCCGACGTGCGCGTCGGCTTCGATTTCGCTGTCGGGGCGCAGGTGAGCGAACGGGCCGAGCTGTGCGCCTTCGTCGACGCGGCTCTGCACGATCACGCAGTACGGCTTCACCTCCACCCGCGGTCCGAGCACGGCGTCGATCAGCACCGAGCCCACGTCGATCCGCGTCCCGGCGCCGACGCGCGTGTGGCCTCGCAAGCTGACGCCGGGGCCGATCTCGGCGTCAGCTTCGATTTCGACGCCGCTGTCGATGCGAGCGTCACCGTGGATGGTGACGCCGGCCCGGCGGTGCTCGTCGCGAAGCCGCGCGTAGAGCAGCTCTTCGGCCCTCCCCAGATCGGCGCGGTCGTTCACGCCGACGAGCGCGTCGGCCTCGCCCGCGACCGCGGCCACGTGCGAAACTTTGGCGAGCGCGGCGACGACGTCGGTCAGGTAATATTCGCCCTGCGCGTTGTTCGGCTTCAGCTCCGCGACGGCGTCGCGGAGCCGGGCCGTGTCGGCGGCGTACATGCCCGCGTTCACTTCGCGCACGGCGCGCTCGGCGTCGCTGCGCAGGTCGCGCTCTTCTGTCACTTCGAGCACGTTGCCGGCGGCGTCGCGCAGCACGCGCCCGTAGCCGAAGGGCGCGTCGAGCGTCGCCGTGAGCAGCGACAGCTCTTGGCCGGGGGTATCGAGGGCGCTGAGCAGGCCCGTCAGGTCACTCGCTCGCAGCAGCGGCGTGTCGCCGTAGAGGATGAGCGTGCGCGGATGCTGCACCGCGCTCAGCCCGACCCGCACCGCGTCGCCCGTGCCGCGCGGCGGATCTTGCACCACGACGCTGATGCGCTCTTTTCCGTAGCGCTGCTCGAGCGCGGCGGCGATTTCCGGCTGGCCGCTCGTGACGACGACGACCTGAGCGGCTCCCGCCTCGAAGGCGGCGCGGACGGGATATTCGACCAAGGCTCGGCCGCACAGCTGGTGAAGCACCTTGGGCAGCTGGCTCTTCATGCGGGTGCCCTTGCCGGCGGCGAGGACGATCGCGGAGAGCAGGGGAGGACGGCTCATGGCGCCCTTTCTGGCACAACCCGATCGCCGGTCCGAGAGAAAAGCTCGCGCGGCCTCGCCCACGCCGTCCGCGCTCGCTAGCGGTCAGCGGTACCGGCCCGGCGCCGTCGCTACAAGACTGTGTCGCCGGGCGCGGCGCGGGCGCGCTCGGTGTAGACGATGACGCGCTCGCCGAGCGCGAGCTGCTCGGAGCGGCCACGGCGGTTGATGCGCTCCATTTGGCCGACGGTCATGCCGTAGCGCTTGCCGATGGTGGCCAGGGTATCGCCCTCGCGCGCGGCCACGATCAGGCGCTTTTTGCCGTTTTGCGCCTCGAAATACTCGACGAACTCCTGACTGCCCGCGATCAAGATCTTCGCGTGCGCTTCGGGCACGTGCAGCACCTTCGAGAGATCGGCGCTGGGGGGCACGAAGACTTGTAGGCTCATGCCGGGCTCGAGGCGTGCCTGCACGTCGAGCGTGTTCCAGTCCGCCAGCTCTTGCGGGCTCACCCGAAAGGCAGCCGCGACACCCGCGGCGGTGTCGCCGGACACGACGCGGTAGAAGACGCGACGGCGGTCGCTGTAGTGGAAGGAGCGGCTGGGCACCACCACCACCTCGTAGGCGGTCGTGGGATCGGGCTCGCTCAGTCGGCCGGAGCGCGGCACGAGCAGCACCGTCCCCGCTGCCAGCACCTCATCGGCGGCGATGCGGTTCTTCTCGCGCAGCTCTCGCTCGCTCGTGCCATGCGCTCTCGCGATACGCTCCACGGTTTCGCCCGCTTTGACGACGTAGGGCTCGAGGCCGTCGTCGCCCGCCGCGAGCGACGGCGTCCATTTCGTCGCGGTGCCTGGCGGCACGCGCACGCGGTGCGAGCTGCGCAGAGCGCCGGGCGCCGCGGGCGGGGTGCGCCCTGCCAGGTATTGGGGGTTCAAGGCTTCGAGGCTGCTCGCGGCCACGCCCAGCGCGCGCGCCACGTCCGAGAGCGGCGTCGACGGGCCGACGACGACCGCTTCGAAGCGCTCGGGAGGATCCTCGGTCACGCCGTCGATGCCGAAGGCGCGGCGGTTGTTCATCAGCACCGCCGTCGCCAAGATCTTGGGCACGTAGAGCGTCGTCTCCCAGGGAATGCCGGCTTCGTAGCGCGACAGCTCCCAGAAGCTATTGGTGCTGTACTTGCGCACGGAGCGCGAGAGACCGCCGTAGCCCATGTTGTAGGCCGCCATCGACAGCTCCCAGCTGCCGAAGCGCCGGTACAGGTCGCTCAGGTAGCGGAGCGCCGCTTGCGTCGAGCGCTCCGGATCCAGGCGCTCGTCGACCCAGCGATCGACGGTGAGACCATAGCTGCGGGCGGCGTCCGGCATGAATTGCCAGAGGCCCGCCGCGCCTGCCGGCGACGAGATGGTGGGGTTATGGCTGCTCTCGATCAAGCTCAGCCACACCAGATCGGTGGGCAGCCCGGCGCGGCTCAGCTCGGCCTTGATCGCGGGCCCGAACCGGCCGCACTTCTTGGCCCACGATTTGGCGATGGCGCGCCCGCTCGGCGTGTCGCGGTAAAAGTGCAGGTAACGAACGACGCGTTCGTCGTAGCGCACCGGGAGATCGGGCTGACTCAGGCCACGCAACCACGCCGCGTCGCTCGCGCTCGGCGCCTCCGCGTCACGCCGCGTCGACGCACCTCCCGGGAGCCCAGACGCGTCGACCTCCGCGCCACCGGCGCTCGGCTCGGCGAAGTCGAAGCCGAGCTCGACACCCTCGAGCGGCCGGGGAAACAGCACGCGCTCCGCTTCGCGGAGGCTGCGCAGCTCTTGGTCGTCTTTGCCGCGCCGGATCGCGTCGCTGTTGGGAGCGCCCGCGGTGAGGTGTTGTCTCGCGCTTTCGTCCGGCTCCGCGCGCGGCGCGCCCGGCGGCAGCACTGCGGCCGGCTTCGCTGGGGGCCGACCCTTTTGATGGGAGCCCGTAACGGCGGGCTTCGCCGGCGCTTTCTCGGGCGCGGGGGCGGGCGATGATTCAGGGGGCTCGACGGAGGGCGGGGGAGGGACGCTGCGCGAGCCGGCACCGCGCGAGACGTCAGGCGCCGGCTTGTTGGCCGGCTTCGAGTCGCTCGCCGGGAGGCTAGAATCGGCCGGCTTCGCGTTTACCTTGACCACCGGCTTCTCGTCGCTCGGCTTGTCCGGCCGCTCAGCGGCTTTCTCGCTGGGCTTCGCTTTCGGTTGGTCTTTGGCCGGCGGCTTCTTCTCGTCCCGAGCCTCGCCTTTCGGGGGCGCTTTGGCCTCGGCGGGTTTGGAGTCCGCTTTGCTCGCCGCAGGCTCTTTCTTGGAGGCCGGGCGTGCTTCGGGCTTGGGGCTGGGCGGCGGCGCGGCCGGGGCCTGCGGCAAGCTACCAGGGCTCTCTGCCAGCGCGAACGTCGGGCTCAGCAGCAAGCCGAGCCAGAGCGGGTAGCGCGCGCGGAGCGTTCGCATCGCCATGGCTTAATGGAGCTTGGGCCCCTCGGTCAAATATCGGTCGCCCGGGGTATCTCGCCACGGCGGACGAGCGCTCAGCGAGCGGCCGTCAGCCCTCGCTGGAGGCGGCGCGGACCAGCGGGGACCCGGCGCCAGGCGCGCTCGGCAGGTCGTGCTGCATGCGGCGACGCTTCACTTCCAAGTAAGAAGCCGAGAACGGGTTCGCGGGAACGAGTACGGGAACGCGGCGCTCGACCTGGATTCCGAGCGCCTGAAGCGCGTCGAGCTTGAGCGGGTTGTTCGTCAGCAGCTCCACCGACTCCACGCCGAGATTGCGCAGCATGGCCGCGGCTACGTCGTAGGTTCGCGCATCCACCGGCAGGTGCAACAGCTCGTTGGCTTCGATCGTGTCGGCGCCCTTGGCCTGGAGCGCGTAGGCGCGAATCTTGTTCGCGAGGCCGATGCCGCGCCCCTCTTGGCGCAAGTAGAGCAGCACGCCGACCCCGCGCCGCGCGATCTCGGCTTGCGCGCGCTCGAGCTGCTCGCGGCAGTCGCACTTCAGCGAGCCGAACACTTCGCTCGTGAGGCACTCGGAGTGAATGCGAACCGGGATACCCCGCTCACCCTTCACGTTGCCCATGACGAGCGCGCAATGCTCGCGGCTCAACGCGGGATGCGCGTCAGCGTCGTCCCATTCGAACACGTGTAAGTCGAACGTGCCGTAGCGGGTGGGGATCGGGGCGCGCGCTTGGTGCTCGAGCCGGGGATCAAGCGCGTTTGAGCCGGATGGGGACATCTCGGAAACTTCGGACAACATGGTGCGTGGCGTCCCGGCGGTCAAGGTCCGGCAGGCCGACCTCGCTCGGGAGCCTGCCGGCGCTGCGTCGCCCCGGAGCTCCGACAGAGCTTCAAAATGGCCGACTCGAGCACGGCCTGCGGGGGCCGCCGCGTGCCGCCTTTCAGCTCCAAATCAAGGCGTGCCAGCAGCTCCGGCCATTTTTCGAGGTCCGCTCGAGGCAGTGCTTTCACCTGCTGGGCGAGCTCACGCCCCTTGAACGGCGGTGCTCCCGCGCGGAGCGCCGCTTGGTCCGGTGACGCGCCGGCGCGCAGCGCGGAGTCGAAGCGCAGCAGCTGGCGCGTCGACCAAGCCAGGACTCCGAGCAGGCGCAGCCCGCGATCTTGCGGGTCATAAACGTCGGCCAGCGCGGCTAGCGCAGCCGCGGCGTCACGGCGCCCGACCGCGGCCACCAGCTCCCACACGCTAGCGGCGCGCAGACGCACGATGCAAGTCGCGACCGCGTCTTCGCCGATTTCGTTGCCGTCGCCCACGTAGAGACAGAGCCGCTCGACCGCGTCGGCCACGGGCGACAGCTCGGGGCCAGTGAGCTCGGACAGCAGCTCGGCCACGCTGGGGTTGATCTTGCAGCCGCGCGCGCTCACGCGCTGCTCGATCCAGCGCGGCAGATCTTGGCGCGATAGCGGATCACAAGCGACGAGCCAGCCGTCGGCCTTGGCTTGCGTGTACAGCTTGCGGCGTTTGTCGACGCCGGCGCCCAGTAGCACGAGCACGCTGCTCGGCGATGGGTCCTTCGCGTAGTCGAGCAGCTTCTCGAACGGATCCTTGTCGGTCAGCTTGCCCTCTTTGCCTCCCGCCTTCGGTTCCCAGCGCTCGAGCCCGCGCACCAGCACGTAGCGGCGCTTGGCCATCATGGGCAGGGTGCGCGCGGCCGCGAGCACCCGGTCGATGTCGGCCTCACCGGCTTGGTATTGGTCCTCGTTCAGCCCTGCCACGCCGCCCTTCATGGCGGCGGCCTTGAGGGCAGCCACGACCGCGCTCGCGAGGTACCCCTCGTCACCGGCCACCAGGTAGAGCGGGCGCAGCGCGCCCCCCGAGGCCTCCGCGAGCGCTTGATCCGGCGTCACGCGCCGCTTGTACCACGGCGGCATTGGAACGTCGCGCCGCGACGTAGTAAAGCGGCGGCGTCACCCGGTGCTTCGCGCCGTCACCCGCAAACGTCGTTGTCCCCGCCAAACGCACGCCGCCCCAACCCGCTGAAGCCGCCACGCCCTTCGCTCGTCGCGATCGGCAACTTCGACGGCGTGCACCGCGGTCACCGGGCCGTGATCGGGCAAGCTCTGGGCTTGGCGGCGGCGCAGGGGCTCGAGCCGCTCGTCTTGACCTTCGATCCTCATCCGGCGCTGGTCGTGGGGCGCGGGGCGCTGCCCGCGCTCACCCTGTTGCCGCGCAAGCTGGAGCTGCTCGGGCGAGAGAGCGCGGCGCTGCGCGTGGTCGTCGAGCCGTTCACGACCGAGCTGGCGGCGACGTCACCGAGCGACTTCGTGCAGCAGCTGTTGGTCGAGCAGCTTTCGGCCAAGCTCGTGCTGGTGGGCGAGAATTTCCGCTTCGGTCGCCGACGCAGCGGCGACTTTGCGTTGCTCGAGGAGCTGGGGCGCGCCCACGGCTTTCAAGCGCGCGCGGCTGCGCTCGAGTGTGACGAGCGTGGGCCCGTGTCGAGCACCCGCATTCGGGGCGCGCTCGAGCAAGGCGCGCTCGACGAGGTAGAGCGCTTGCTGGGGCGGCCTCACTCACTGAGCGGCCGCGTCGTGCGCGGGCAGGGGCGCGGTCGCAGCATCGGCGTGCCGACCGCAAACCTCAGCTCGCCGCAAGAAGCGCTGCCCCCTCACGGCGTGTACGCCGTACTCGTCGATCGGCGCGGCGAAGCTGGCTTCGAAGCGCTGGCCGCGGGCGTCGCCAATTTCGGGGTACGGCCCACTTTGGGCGCAGGGCCGAGCTTCGAGGCTCACCTGTTCGACCTCGACCAAGACCTCTACGGCCAAGAGCTGCGGGTACACCTGGTGAGCCGGCTGCGCGAAGAGCGGAAGTTTGCGTCAATCGAAGAGCTAGTGGCTCAAATCGGCCGCGACGTGGCGGCGGCACGGAGCGCGACGCAGAGCCGCAAGCCCGATCCCAGCGCCCGTGGGGCGTGGTACTAATCGCGGCGCCCATGGATTTCGACCCTGCAGAGCTCGATACGTTGTCGCGTGAGGACCTGATCCTGCGCGCGCGCGCTCGCGGAGTGGAGCGCCCCGAACAGCTGACTCGCGTCGAGCTGCGCGACGAGATCGTGCGCCTGAGCGAGCCCGATCTCGAGCGTCAGCGTCGCACGCGCGGCTGGCTCGGCGTCGCGCGCGACTTGCTCGCGAGCGTGGTCGAGTCTGGGCTGAACTTGCCTGACGCTGCCGCTGCCATTCGCGGCGACGGCAAGGGCCTGCATGACTTTCAGGGGCCGCCGCCGGTTGCCACCGTCACGCTCGCCGAAATCTACGCGGCGCAAGGCCACTACGAGCAAGCGCTCACGATGCTCGACGAGGTGATCGCTCGAGAGCCCGAGCACGCGACGGCGCGCCAACTGCGCGAGCGCATCGCGGAAGAGCGCGATCTCGGTCCGGGGCGTCGGCGCAAGGTCGTGGAGACGCGCGCCGAGAGCTTGTCGACGCCCCAGCCGCCCGCGGTGGCGCTGAAACCCGAGCCGGCTCGGGCGACCGCCGCGACGGCGGAGCCGGTCGCGGCAGCGGAGCCGGTCGCGGCGGCGGAGCCGGTCGCGGCAGCGGAGCCGGTCGCGGCAGCGGAGCCGGTCGCGG
>JAEYWK010000225.1 GCA_023431345.1 Pseudomonadota bacterium | reverse complement strand
TGGCACGCGCGCGCCGCGGGCAGCTGCCCGCGCAGTCGGCGCTGCCTCAAGCAACGAGTGATGCGGTTGACCGATAGGGCGTGATGCAACTCGATCGCCTCCACCACAGGACCGCTTCCACGAAGTTGCGATCGTCACGCCCAGGACGCCCGGCGCACTTCCTCATGCCTAGGGCTGCTTTGAGCCTCTGCCACTGCCGGTCATCCAACTGCAAGCGCACCATCGTGGACACCATGGAGCACACCGGCAGCGCACTGGAAAGCCCGCTCTTCTGAGTGCCCTACGAAGGTCGGCTCGCCCTGCGCGCCCAGCTGGGCGCGGCGCGCGCGGGCCAGGCCCGCGCCACAAACCTCGGCCTACAAACGAACGGGCCCAACGTCGCCTCACGGACCGTCGGGCACGGGCACGGGCACGTTTACGGGCACGCGCGAGCGATCCCAATTGAGGGACACGCCCTAGCGGGTGCCCCCCGAAGGACGCCTCAGGCAGTCGCGGAGGCGTCGCGGGCTTTGAGCAGGGTGAGCCAGCGTGAGGCAGAGCCGGCGATGATGAAGGCGACGCCGCAGAGCAGCACGCTCGTGACGATCAAGTTGACGAGACCGGTGACGCGCGTCGCGGCGTCGAGCGACATCGGGTAGTAGATTGTCCTCACGCTCTCGACGCCAGCGGTGATGGTCGTGACGCCCACGAAGCACAGCGGCCCAGCCGTCACCCAAGCGTAGGCCGCCTTCTTGCTCTCGCGCAGGATGATGGTCGTACCGACGCACAGGGCGGCGCAGGCCAGCAGCTGGTTGGCGATGCCGAACATCGGCCAAATCGTGGAAATGTTACCGGTCAGGATGAAGTAGGTCCAACCGCTCACGATCAGCGCCGTCGCCAAAATCGCGCCCGTGTGGCTCGTCGAGCGGCCGAGCTCGGGGCTGAAGCGGCCGAGGAACTCCTGCATCAAGAAGCGGCCGATGCGCGTGCCAGTGTCGATGGTGGTGAGGATGAAGAGCGCCTCGAACATGATCGCGAAGTGATACCAATACGAGAGCAGCGTCCCCATGCCGGGCAGTCCGCTGAAGACGCGAGCCATCCCGACCGCGAGCGACACGCCGCCGCCGGTGCGCGCGGCCACCACCTCTCCGGCATGGTGCGACAGCGACGGTAGCTCTTTGACTTGGATGCCGAGGCGCGCGAAGTCGTGGTCGGAGAGGGTGGTCGCGTGGTTGCTCTTCGGATCGACCTCGTAGCCGAGCCCGGCGAGGGTGGGGTTGGAGAGGGCGAGCAGCTTGGACGCCGGCAGCGCGCGGCCGGCCAGCGCCGTGACCGACTCGGCTTCGCTCAAGCCCAGCAGCGAGCGATCCCGCGGCGTCAGCGTGCTCTCCACGCGGACGAGCTCGTCGAGCGAGCGCGAGAGGCCGGGTTTACCAGCGCTGGGCTGGACCACCGCGATCTTCGGATCACTGTTGATGGCGACGTAATCTTCAGGCGGCATCACGCAGGCGGCGATCAGGGCCGTGATGCCGACCAGGCCTTCGAGCAGCATGGCGCCATAGGCGATTGGGCGGCAGTGCGACTCTTTGTCGACCATTTTGGGCGTCGTGCCGCTCGCGACGAGGGCGTGGAAGCCGCTGATGGCGCCGCAGGCTATCGTGATGAACACGAACGGGAACAGCGGGCCCTTGATGATCGGGCCTCCGCCGTCGATGTACTTCGTGACGTTCGGCATCTGGATCGGCGGGTTCACGAACACGACGCCGATCACGAGCAGGAAGATGGTGCCGAGCTTCAGGTAGCTCGACAGGTAGTCGCGCGGGCAGAGCAGCAGCCAAACTGGCAGCACGCTGGCGACGAAGCCGTAGGCC
Organism: Pseudomonadota bacterium; assembly: GCA_023431345.1. Lineage (GTDB taxonomy): Bacteria > Myxococcota_A > Polyangia > Polyangiales > Polyangiaceae > PMG-095. The sequence continues at coordinate 15,666 of JAEYWK010000225.1, read as the reverse complement.
GCGATCGCGAGCGTGATGTTGGTGCGGGAGAGCCGGAAATAATCGGCGTAGCTCGAGTCGGCCAGGTGCTTGCCGCCGATCAGGGCGAAGAGCAGCAAAATGACGCCGAAGATGCTGGCTTCGCGGATGCCGCGCACCGAGCCGCCCCGTAAACCGTAGATGTGGCCGCCCATCAAGAGCGCGATCGGAATCGAGAGGCTGACCGTGAACATGCCCCAGGCGCTCTCCGCCAGCGCCCCGACCACGACGTTGCCGAGCCCCGCCAGCGCAACGACGATGATGCACAAGATGGCGACGGCGGTGACGGTGCCGAGCACCGGGCCCAGCTCGTCACGCGCGATCTCGGCCAATGAGCGACCACCGCGACGGGTGCTCGCGACCAAGATCACGAAGTCGTGCACCGCGCCGCCGAGCACGACGCCGAACAAGATCCACAGAAAGCCGGGCAAGAAGCCGAACTGCGCGGCCAGCACCGGGCCGATGAGGGGACCGGCGCCGGTGATGGCGGCGAAGTGGTGGCCGAACAGCACCCACTTGTTGGTCGGGTGGAAGTTGTGGCCGTCCTTCTTTTCGTGGGCCGGGGTCGTGCGCGCGTCGTCGAGGCACAGCACCTTCGCCGCGATGAACGCCGAGTAATAGCGGTAGGCGATCGCCAGCACCGCGAGCGCGGACAACATCCACCAGGCAGCAGTCATGCCCGCCTCTTACCGCGACGGCGCGGCGTGTTCTAGATTGGTCTGATTTCGGTCGATGACGACGCCCGCTGAGCCTGGCTTCTGGCGGCTGCGAGCGCAGACCGCTAGACGGAGAGCGGCGCCACCCCGCGGAAAATCGCCTATTTTAGCGGCTGGGCGGGGTTCATAGGCAGCATACGGCCGGGAGCGAAGCCCTTCTGCGGGTCGACGATGATGACCTTGGCGAAGCGGGTCAGGCGCTCCGACAGCTTGGCGGCATCACCAGCGACGACGATCACGACGCGGTCGCTACTGAAAAATTTGCCGGCTCTGGCGATCGCGGTCGGCGCGTCGATGCTGCGCACGGCCTTGCGGTAATCGTCGTAGTAGCTATCCGGCAGCGACAAGATGCTGAGCTTGGCGGTCATGTCGGCGAGCGCGCCGGCCGTTTCCGTCCGGAACAAGAAGCTGTCGGACAGGTAGCGCGACGCGATCTCGATCTCCGCCGGGGTGGGCGGGCTCGAGCTCATGCGCTCGAGGTTGTCGAGCAGGGCCTGCACGGTCTCGGGGGCCTTGTCGGTCTGCGTACCGGCCGAGAGCACGATCGGCACCGGGCTGTGGGCTGGCTCCTCCACCGTCGAGCCAGTGGAGTAGGCGAGCGAGCGCTTCTCGCGTACGTCGAGGAACAAGCGCCCCGCGACGCCGCCCCCGAGCACTTGATTCAGCACGGCGAGGCTCGGAAAGTCCGGTGTTTGACGCTCCGGTCCGAGCCGGCCGACCATCACTTGGCTCTGACCACTGCCGGGCCGGTCGACGAGGTAGAGGTGACGCTCGGCGTCCGGCTGCGGATCCGTGAAGCGCGGCGCTTCGGGAGCTTCGCCCTTCCAGGCGCCGAAGGCCTTTTCGGCCGCCGCCGCCAGCTGCTCGATGTCGACGTCACCCGCGGCGATCAAGATCGCGTTCTTGGGCGTCATGTGCTGCTTGTGCCAGGCCTTGCAGTCGGCGAGGGTGAGCTTCGCGAGGTCTGCGGGCAGCGCGTCGTAGCGGGAATAGGGGTGGATCGAGGTGGGGACCTCGAACAGCTCGCGGTACAGAATCATCGCGGCGGCGTAGCCGGCGCTCGACTTCGCCGCGCTCGACGCGCGCTCGATCTCGCGCGTCCGCAGCTTGCCGAACTCGGTCGCGTCGAAGCGCGGCTTGATGGCGACGGCCGACAAGATCTCGAGCGCGGGCTCGAGATCGGGCGTGGTGACGCCGAGCGAAATGCGCGTCGAGTCGCGATCCGTGATCACGTTGAGGTCCGCCCCGAGCGACTCCGCGCGCTGCAGCAGCGCTTGCGCGTTCCAGGGTCCGGCGCCGCCGGCCTTGGTCAGCTCGCCTGCCACGACCGCCACGCCGGGCTTGGTGGTGTCGCTGGCGACGCCAGAGCGGAAGACGAGGCGCAGCTCCACGATAGGTAGGGTCGTGCGGGAGACGACCGCGAGCTCGAGGCCATTGGCTAGCGTGCGCCGAGCGATGCTGGGGAAGCTCGCGCTAGGCGTGACGCCGGCAGGCGGCGGCTCGGCCAAGGGATCTTTGGACGGCGGCGGAGCGCTCGGGGCGCTCGGCGCCGGCTTTTGCGCGACCGTCGCGGGCGCAGGCGCGCCGCCGCAAGCCACGAGGGCGCAGGTGAGGAGGAGGGATAGGTGCTTCATGGCTTGGCTCCTTTCGCGCCGGCGGCGGGGATCGCCGGGCCGGCAGTGCTGGGGCTGGGAGCCTCGGCGGGTAGCACCTCCACCAGCTGGCGGCGCTCGGGCCCCAAGTATTTCTTTACCGCGGCTTGGATCGCCTCGGGCGTGACGGCGCGGTAGTGATTGAGCTCCGTCGACAGCAGGCGGGCGTCGCCGTAGTACGACTCGTACTCGCCGAGGCGCGTCGCGCGGCTCAGGTTCGTCTGGAGGCCGAACACGAACGCGCTGCGAATTCGGCGCTTCACTTTGTCTAGCTCGTGCTCGCTCGGCGGGTTGTCGGCCAGCTTCTTGAGCTCGTCTTCGACGAGCTTTTCTACCTTGGCCAGGTCCGCCTTCTCGGTCAGTACGACCGAGATCGTCAGCTCGTCCGGGCCCACGTAGTCACGCGTCCAGGCAGACACGCGCTGGGCGACGGCTTTATCGCGGATCAGCAGGCTCTCGAGGCGGGAGCTCTCGCCGTCGGCCAAGACGGCGACCGCCATCTCGAGCGCGTAGTGCTCGGGCGTGCGCGACTTCGGGATCAAAAACCCGAAGAAGAAGCCGGGCGTCTTGGCGTTGGCGTCGCGCACGACGTCTTTTCGCGCGCTGGTCTGCGCGGGCATGTCGGGCAGAGGGGCGCGCTTGGCGACGGGCTTGTCGATGCTGCCGAAGTAGTGCCGAGCGAGCTTCACCGCTTCGTCGCGGTCGAAGTCACCCGCGATCGTGAGCACGGCGTTGCTCGGCGCGTAGTGCGAGTCGTAGAACGACTTGACCCACTCCAGCTTGGCCGCGTCCAAATCCTTCATGCTGCCGATCGTGGGGCGCGCGTACGGCGGATAGTCGGCGAAGACCAGCTCTCCGAGGCGGATCAGCCCCGTCATGTACGGCGCGTTTTCGTAACGCATCCGGTACTCTTCTTTGACGACCGCGCGCTGGTTCTCGAAGTTCTCGGAGGTGACGGCGAGGGCGCGCATGCGGTCGGCCTCGAGCCACAGCGCGAGCGCCAGCTCGCTCGACGGCAGCACCTCGAAATAATTCGTGCGATCGGCGGAGGTCGTGCCGTTGAGGCTGCCGCCGCGCTCGGAGATCAACGTGAAGTGTTGTCCCTTGGCGACGTGCTGGCTGCCCTGGAACATCATGTGCTCGAACAGGTGCGCGAAGCCGCTCTGGCCTGGGCCTTCGTCACGCGAGCCGACGCCGTAGGTGACCGAGACCGCCACCGTCTTGGCGCTGTTGTCGGTCGCCAGCACGAGGCGAAGGCCATTTTCGAGGGTGAGCCGCTCGATGCCCTGCCCGAAGCGAGCCATCGCCCCGAGGGCGGGATCGGGCTGGGGATGCGCGCTGGGCGGGCCATGTGAGAGCTTGCCCTGCGCTGCGACGGCGGACGTGGCGGCGAGGGCCGCGAGCGCAGCCAGAATCGGAAAGCGGAGCCTGAAGCGGGAAGGCGCCCGTCGCGTAGACATGAGCCCGATCTACCACGCGCTGCGGGCCCGGAAATCCCCGATGCGGATGGACGCGCGCCCCAGGCAGGCCTCTCAGCCGGGGCCAGCAGCTCGCGGCTGGCTCGCATAAGCGCTTGGATAAGTGGGGCGCGGCTGCACCTGCGTTCCGGCCGCGCACGACGCCCCGGGCTCCGCGCCAGGTCTGCTATCTTTGGTGATCAGTCATGTTGGTCTTGCTCGGTCCGAGCTTCGTGGGTGGCGATGCCGATTACCAGCGCCTTTCGAAGGCGACCGGGCTCGTGGCTTACGACCTCAAGTCGCGCCTCAAGCCAGGCATGTGGGGCTTGGTGAAGGCGCTGGCTGATGAGACCGAGGCGCGCCGCTTGGCGCGGAGCCTCGAAGGGGAAGGCTTCCCGATCGTCGTCGTGTCACGCGAGGTAGCGGGTGATCCCGAGCGACCGATCGTGGCGCTCAAGGGGCTCGAAATCGACGGCCAAAAGCTCACGCTGCAGCTTCGCGAGCGGACGATGGAAGTGCCCGCGGCCGCGCTCTGCGCGATCGTGCGCGGCGAAGCCCAGGTCGGTAGGAGCCACGCGGGGCGCGGGGCGGGCGCTGGCGCGTCGAGCAGCTCCACGTTCCGCGCCGTGGTGCCCAGCAGCGGCGATCTCCAGCTGTTCCGCGAGTCGGCGTCGACCACGAGCTACGAGGCGGCGTTCGCCGCCGCCGACCTCCACTTTCACTCCGTCACGTGGGTGGCGCGCATCGACGCGCGTTCGTTTGATTTCCTCGCGCTCGGTATCGACGCCGTGAGCCCCGCCGGCGCGCTCGATACGCTCGTGGATCGGCTCGCGCTGCTCGCCCAGGTGCGCGTCGATCGCGCGGCCCGCGCGTCGAGCGTCGCCAGCTTCGCGCAACAAGCCGTGCGAGCGGGGAGCAGCGTCACGGCGCCGGCCTCCATGCCGATGTCGGAGCGGGCCAGGGAGGTGGCCGGCGACGAGCGCTTCGATCCCTACTCGCGCATGGTGGGCGAGGCGGAGCGGGTGTGGGCGGCCGAGCTCTCCCGACGCAGCCAGCCGGCTTGATGCGTCACTCCGCGGCGGCGCGCCTTCGCCTCGAGCGCGCGCTCGCCCGCCACGCCAGCAGCCGCACCGCGAAGCCGAAGAGGACCACTCCGAGGTAGACGAGCGGCTGCGTGTGGTCGGCTTTCACGCGCAGGTAGAAGTGCGCGCAGGCGAGCAACGCTACCGCGTAGACCACGCGGTGGAGCCTTTGCCACACCGGGAAGCTCAAGCGGCGCACCGCAGCTTTGCTCGACGTCCAGGCGAGCGGAAATAGCAAGAGCAGCGCCACGAACCCGACCGCGATGAAGGGCCGTCGCACGATGTCGGTCGCGATCTCCGGTAAGTCGAAGCCGGAGTCGGGGCCCAGGTAAACGAGGAAGTGCAAGAGCGCGCTGACGAACGCCAGTAAGCCCAGCGTGCGTCGCACCCGCAGCGGCCAGGTCCAGCCCAGCAGCAGCTTCAGCGGCGTGGCGCACAGGCTGGCCACGAGCAGCGTGAGCGCGAGCAGGCCGAGCTGGTTGAGCGCCGTCGCGATCGGGTTCGCGCCCAGGCGCTGGGTGGCAAGCCGGTAGGCGAGCTGCGCGAGGGTGAGCGCGTAACCGGTGAAAATGGCGGGCGCGATGAAGGCATGACGACTGCGGCTCGCCATGGCTCAGAAGTGGCGCGAGAGGTCCATGCCTGCGTAGAGCCCCGCCACCGACTCGGCGTAGCCGTTGAACGGCTGCGTCGGCCGGCGCATCAGCTCGCCGATGCGGCGCTCACTGGCTTGGCTCCAGCGCGGGTGGGAGACGTTCGGGTTCACGTTCGCGTAAAAACCGTATTCGTCCGGCGCGGCGCGGTTCCAGCTGGTCGGCGGCTGGCGCTCCGTAAAGTGGATCTCGACGATGGACTTGCCGCCCTTGAAGCCGTATTTCCAGGGCACGACCAAGCGCAGCGGGGCCCCGTTCTGTCCAGGCAAGGGAGCGCCGTAGAGGCCGACCGCGAGCAGCGCGAGTGGGTGGGTAGCCTCGTCGATGCGCAGACCTTCGACGTAGGGCCAGTCGAGGACGCGTCGCGCCTGGCCAGGCAGCTGCTCGGGGTCGAAGAGCGTCTTGAACGCGACGTACTTCGCGCGCGAGGTGGGCGCGAGGCGACGGATCAAATCAGCTAGAGGCACCCCCAGCCACGGGATCACCATGGACCAGGCTTCGACGCAGCGCATGCGGTACACGCGCTCCTCGAGCCCGAACCAGCGGATCAACGTGTCGACGTCCAGCGTTCGAGGCTGCTGCACCGCGCCCGTGACGCGCACCGTCCACGGGCTCGGCTTGAGGTGGTGGGCATGCTCGGCCGGGTCCGACTTCGAGAGTCCGAGCTCGTAGAAATTGTTGTAGGTCGTGATGTCCGCGTACGGCGTGAGCGGCTCATCGAGCGTGAAGTGGCCGCGCTTGTCGATTTTCCAAGGCGCGGCGCCCGGGAGCGGCTTCGGCGGGGGCGGCGGCTCGCGCGGAGGGTCGGCGCTGCCCATGCCCGAGAGCTGACTCAGCGCGAACGCGGAGCCCGCGCTCGTCGCCACGAAGGCGGCGCCCGTCTTCAAAAACTCGCGGCGCTTCGCGTACAGCTCGGGCGGCGTGATTTCGGACGCGGGTGGCTCTGGTGGCAGCTGGGCCATCGCTACTGGATGACACCACGTACGAAGCCTAGTAGCTCGGGGTTACCGGCCTTCACGGCGATCGAGCTCGGCAGCTGGCGCACCAGCCAGCGCGTCGTGAAGCTGAGCTTTTCCCCAGGCTTCAGCGCGAGGCGAGCGCTCTCGACGCTGAGCTTCATCTGCTCGGCGGCAGGGGCGGGCGGGCCGCCCCGTTCGGCGCCCGCCAGCAGCTCGACGCCGATGGGGAAGCCGGGCTCGGCGCGAGGCATGTCGCCGAACGTGCGCACCAAGAGGAGCCCGCGGCTGACGTTCGCGGCCCAAGGCTCACTAGCGTAGACGACGCCGGAGGCTGGCTTGCCGCGCGTCGCCTCCGGACCCAGCCACAGCAGCGACTGCCAAACGTTCAGCTTGAGAGTGGCCTTCGGCTCGGCCACGCCTTTGACGATCGGCAGGAAAAAGAAGCCGTCGCTGCGGGGCACGCGCCAGAACTCGCGAGTCGTCAGGGAGAGCGGGGCCTTGCCGGCGTTCTCGATGCCGTAGGTGATCTCGAGCGCCCGGCGCGCAGTGTCGATGCGGTAGCGTCGTGTGAGACGGAAGCTGTCGTCGGTCGATTTGACACGCACGACCAGCGTGCTGCCTTCGACCTCGGTTTCATGGCTGAGCGCGATGGTCGCGAGCGAGGGCTCGGCGGAGCCGGCGGCGGGCAGCGCGCTGACTTCCTCGAAGTCGACCAGGCAGCTTCGGCCGTCCAGCGCCAGTCGCTGGATCTGAAAGCCCAGCTGCTTGCTCAGCACGACCTCCAGGCCGCCCCCCGCGAACCGGTAATCGCCTTCGGCGGTGAGCTCAGGGGTGCCCGGCAGTCGCGGCAGCTCGACGCGGGCAGCGCTGACGGCGGAGCTGGCTGCGGGCGGAGGCGCGGGCTCGCCGCTCAGCGCCTCCGGGCTCAACGCCGCTAGCGCAGGGCTGCCCGCGTACTCCGGAGCTTCGCTGCGCGCGCCGAGCGGAGGGCTGGGGCGCGCGCAGCCGAGGCTCAGACCTGTTCCCAGCGCCGCGAGCCATGCGAGCGCTCGATGGCATCGAGCACGCGCTGGTTGGCCACGCCGTCTGCGAAGTTCGGCGTGGGCAGCTGCTGCGCCGCCACGGCGCTCACGAGATCCGCCACCGTGTGCGTGAACGAGTGCTCGTAACCGATGATGTGCCCGGGTGGCCACCACGCCTGAAGATACGGGTGTTTCGCGTCGGTGGCGAGTATCGTTCGGAAACCCGAGTTTTTGCCCTCTTCGACGTAGAGCTCGAGCTCATTCATGCGCTCGAGGTTGAAGCAGATGCTGCCCTTGCTGCCGTTGATCTCGAACGTGTTGTAGTTCTTGCGGCCGGTGGCGAAGCGCGACGCCTCGACGCTGCCGAGCGCGCCGCTGTCGAAGCGCAGGTGTGCGTAAGCGGCGTCGTCGACGTCGACCTTGCCGGTGCCGTTTCCGCCCGGCAGCGGGCGCTCGTTCACGAAGGTCTTCATGAAGCCGCTCACTTCGACGATCTCACCGACGAGGTAGCGCGCCAAATCCAGCGAGTGGGAGCCGATGTCGCCCAGGGCGCCCGAGCCGGCGCGAGCCTTCTCGAGCCGCCACACGCGCGGGAACTGCGGGTCGACGATCCAATCCTGCAGGTAGCTGCCGCGGAAGTGGTGGATCGTGCCGATTTGCCCCGACTCGATGATCTCTTTGGCCAGCGTGACGGCGGGGCAGCGCCGGTAGTTGTGGCAAATCATGTGCAGGACGCCGGCCCGCTCGACGGCGCTGAGCATCTGCTCCGCTTCGGGCAGAGTGTTGGCCAGCGGCTTCTCGCAGAACACCACCTTCTTGGCTTCGGCCGCGGCGAGCGCGATCGGCAGGTGCGAGTCGCCTGGCGTACAGATGTCGATCACGTCGATATCTTTGCGAGCGATGACGTCTTCCCAGCGAGTGGCGTGTTCTTGCCAACCGAGCTGTCCGGCGGCCTTCTTGACCTCGGGCTCATTGCGGCCGCAGACGACCTTCAGCACCGGCTCGTGGGGCGTGTCGAAGAAGCGCCCCACCTGCCGCCAGGCATTGGAGTGGGCGCGGCCCATGAACTGGTACCCGATCATCGCGACGTTCAGCTTGGCCATCAAATCTCCCGGGGCTGAATGCAGCCCAGCCCAACACTTCTAAACCGGAGGGGCGACTGGAGTCACGGATTTGCCGCAGGAATTGGATTAATCGGGAGCCGTTTTGGATTTTCGGCGCAGGGCCGTCGCGGAGCTCAGAGCGCCCCCGACAAGCTGACGAACGCGCCTTCTCGCAGCAGCGAGACGGCCGGGCGATAGCGGTTGATGCTCGGGTCATCGCGCCAAATCCTGGCCAAGGCCTCGGCGGGGGTTTCCATCAGCAGCGCGTCGGTGAGCATCATGCTGCCCGCGATGATGCCCGAGCCCCAGCCGAGCCGCCGCCCCATCCGAGGATCGCCCGCGTCGGCGGAGAGCTCGCTCCACACGAAGCCGGTAGCGCTGCCCAAGATCACGACAGAGCCGAAAATTCCCGCGCCGAGGCGCTCCGCGCGGCGCTTGGAGGACAGCTCTTGGACGCGCTTGTCGGCCGCGACGAAGGCCTGCGCGGGATCACCACCCGAGCGCAGCACGAGCTCGAAGTCGCGCGCGGCCGCCTCCCCGTCGGTGGTGGTAAAGAGCGAGCCAGCGCTGCCGAGCACGAACAAGCCGCCCAGGCCGAGCAGAGAGCCACCCAAGATGCGCGCCTCGGTCTTTTCGCTGGTGGTCGCGTCGCGGTCGAGATGCAGCACGCCCACGCCGGCGCCCGTGAGCAAAATGCCGGCCCCGATTCCGCCGATGCTCTCGTTCACACGCTTGCCGCGCTCGGTCCGCGCGAGCTGCCTCAGCACGAGCTCCATGCGCGCGGTGTCCTGCTGCGACACACCGTAGACGGGGACGGGTTGGCGTTTGCGCTGGGCCACGTAGGCGTCGACCGCGCCCGGACCGAACGGCGCCGTGAACAGCGTGCGGAACGTCTCGTCGGGGCCGCGGCTGCTGCTGCGGGGCGCGACGCCGCTCAGCCCTGCGAGCGTCACGCGGCCGGGGGCGTCTGGCATCGCGTAGAGCTCTACCGGCAGCTCACCGATCGGGGAGCCGCCCTGCGCCCGCTCGACGAGCGCGCCGCTGGCCCACGCCTCCGGCACGGACAGCCGCAGCGGCACTGCGCGCTCGGTGTGCGCGTCTAGAAGCGGGAGCCCGTTCTGGTCGCGCAGGCGCACGCGGAGCGCTCCGCCGTCGCTGAGCTCCAGCTGGCGCACGGACGTCATGCTCTGCAGGCGCGCGATCGGCGCGTTGTCGGCGGCGCCCGGGCCGCGCGCGAACACGCGAGGACGCATGTTCGGGTTGCGCACGCCCGCGGTCGCGGTGTCGACGAAGGCGGCCAGCTCGAGGTAGCTGACGACGCCGTCGGTGTTGGCGTCGGCGGCGCCCATCAGGCCCGAGCGCACCACGTGGCTGAATATGCCGGACTGGATCTCCGACCACTCGAAGGCCTCGCCTTCGGCGCTGGTCGAGAGAAATACGCCGACGTTGGGGAGGCGCTCCGCGAGGGCGCGCGCGGCGTCCTCCGATGTCGCGAAGTGGCGGCCGCCGGGCTTTCGCACGCCGAGCATGAAGAAGGAGTTGCAGCTGTCGAGGATGACGTGGGCGCGGGTAAACGGGATCGCCCGCAGCCACGCTTTCAAGTCGCTCGAGCGAAAGCGCGCGTCCGCGAGCTCGATGAAGCCCTCGCCTTGGGCGACGTCGCCGTGACCGGCGAACACGAAGTACACCTCGGTCTCGTGTCCAGCCGCGCGCGCGGCGCTGACCTGGGCCGCGAGCCGCTGCCCGGCGGCCTCAAGGTTGCGGCGCTTGGCGGGAGCGGCTTTGAGTTGAGTAACGGGGAAGAGCCGCTGCGTGTCGCGGTCGAAGTCCGCGAGCAGGGTGACGCGCTCTGGCGCCAGCGTCTGCAAGATCTCGAAGTAGCGAGCCGCGTCGTCGTCCGCGTAGTGCAGGTCGGGACGGCGCCGACCCAGGCTCTTGTTGTTGCCGACCACGACCGCGAACGTGACGCGGGGCTTCGAGCTAGCGTTGGCGGGCGGCGCGCTCGGCTCCGCAGCGGCCTCTGCTCGCGCGTGGGGCGAGAGGACGAGCCAGCACGAGCACGCGAGCCACGCGCAGGCGTGGACGAAGAAGCTCATGGCGCTGCTGGAATTCATGGGGCTCCTGGACTTACTTGCAAGACGAGCTCGCGCACTTCCGCTCGAGGGAAGCGCTGAGTGAGGCTTCGGCTGCCGAGCTGCTCAGCGGTCAGCGCTTCGACGTCGGCCACGGAGGCGGGCTCACTGCTCAAGACGACGACCACTCTCAGCGCACCCGGCGCCAAGTCGTCGAAGACGGCTGCTGTGGGCAGGAGGCGCTCCTCGACGCTGGGGGCAACGCTGAGCGCGGGCGGATTCGAGCCGGGCAGCGTGTACTCGGGAGCGATCCAATGCACGACGTCGTTCGCATCGACCGCGAACAACAGCAGGTGCGCGGCGGCGCGGCCCGTGTTGCGGACCCCGGCCGTGAGCGCGCTGCCGGGGTAGATGCGAGCGCCGGCCGCGAGGGCACGGAGCTCGGGGGCTTGCGTGTAGAGCTGCACGCCGACGTCTCGTGACAGCGCGGGCTCGGCGGCGCCGCCGCGGGCCGCGAGCTGCCCCGGCCCCTCGGCCTCGCCGCTGAAGAGCAGTAGCACGGCCGCCGCTGCCAGCGCCGCCGCCCCCACCGCGGCCCACGGCGCGAGCCTCGGCCGCGCGCGGGCCGCGACCGGCGTATCCAGTCGCTGCATCACGGCTTCGACGTGCTCGGTCACGTCGAAGCTCGCTGGCGTGACCGGCGCTGCGAGCTCCGACATCAGCCGCGTGAGCTCCATGACGTGCTCGGCGCACGGGCTACAGCCTTCGAGGTGCCTCTCGACTCGCTGCAGCTGCTCGGGCGAGAGGTCCGCGTCGGCAAACGCGAGCAGCTCGCGCTCGGTGGGGCATGGTTTGCGGTTCATGTGTCCTCCAGCTTTTGCTTCAGAATCTTGAGCCCGTGGTGGACGCGCGAGCGCAGCGTCGACTCGCCGGCGCCAACGACGCCGGTCATCTCGTCGTAACGCAGCTCTTCGGCGTAGCGCAGCAGCAGGGCTTCGCGCATGGCGTAGGGCAGCTCATCGAGCGCGCGCCGCAAGCGACGCCGGCGTTCTTCGACCAGCAGCTCGTCGAGCTGGCCGGGCTCGCGGGCGCCTTCGCCGTCGATGGCTTGCTCGTGAGCGCGCGAGAGCTTGCGACGGCGCAGCTGGTTTCGGCAGTGGTTGCACGCGATGGTCGTGATCCACGCGCCGAACGCGCTGTCCGCGCGGTACTTCTCGCGCCCTTGCCAGGCCAAGACCCAAGTGTCTTGGGCCAGCTCGCGCCCCAGCTGCGGGTCACCCGCGAAGCGGGAGCACAGGTTGAGCACTCGCGCCGCGTGACGCTCGACGAGCGTGGCGAAGGCCTCCTTCAACCCCGCCCGCGAAAGCTGCATCAGCTCGTCGTCGCTTCGCTGGGGCAGCCCGTCTGGGGCAGGCGGCTCGACGCGAACCAAGCGGGGAAAGGCCATCACGACCGATAGAACACGCGCTCCCCGCTGGCGTTGAAGGGATTTCTCGGAAAAGCGCGGACGGTGCCGAGAACCAGCGGCTTCGAAGCGTCAGCGTGGTCTCCTCCAGCATCGCGAAGGCGAAGCGCCGCGAGGCAGCGCACGCGCCCTCACGACGGCGGGCACTCGGGCGCGCTGCGCAGGCGGCACAGGTCGAGCCCGCGCTCTTCGAGCACGTCGGCGTTGGCCGGATCGAGCGGGAGCTCGGCCCCGGATCGGTACTTCCTCGCCAGCACGAAGCAGGCGTGGGGCGCGCCCGTCTCGCACTGCTGCACCAGGTGAGTGAGGGCGATGCGTCGAAAGCGCTTGGCTTGCGCGGCGTCGGCAGGGCCAGCCGTGCCCTGCTCGAGCGACATCGCGGCCCGCTCGCACTCGTCGAAGTCTCGCTTCTGATCGCAGAAGAGCATCGCCTTCATCAGGGCCTCGCGCGTCCTGGCGGGCTCGAGCGCTGGGGCCGTGCCCGCGCGCTTGGCGACGCCGCGAGCGGGGGCCGCGCTCGACGCCACGACTGCGCCAGCGGGCGTCGCCGTCGAGCTGGCCGGCGCAGCCGTGGCGAGCGACCCGGCGCCGTCGGGCCGCTCGGGAGCTGCGCTGCCCGCGCCGCGTTCGCTGCCCGCGCTCGTCGCGGCCGGGAGCGGTGCGGTGACAGCGCCTGCGACGCTGGTGGCTCGGGGCGTGGTTTCTCGAGGGCTGGAGGCGCGGGACGCGGGCGGCGAAGCCTCGGGTGAGCCCATCAGCGCCGCGAGCGCGCCGCCGACTCCACCGATCGCGATCCCGACCCCGGTCGTCCAGCGCCTGCCGCTCAAGCCGCGAGCCCTTGCCGAACCAGCAGCGCCTGCGGATCCGGCTTGCGCCCCATGAAGGTCACGAACAAATCCATCGGATCGCGCGCGTCGCCCTGCGAAAGGATGGCGTCACGGAACGCTCTGCCGACGACCGGGTTGAAGATGCCCTCGCGCTTGAAGCGCCCGAACGCGTCGGCGTCGAGCACCTCTGCCCACTTGTACGAGTAGTAGCCCGCCGCATAGCCGACCGGGTGCGAGAACAAGTGCAGAAAGCCAGCCAACATGCCGTAGTCTTGGGGCAGCTCGCTCGCGGCGTAGCGCTGCAAGATGCGGTTGCCGTAGGCGATCACGTCGCCATCTCTGGCCGGGTCGTAGTCGATGTGCAGGGCTAGATCGACGGCGGCGAAGCCCAGCTGGCGCATCTGCATGCTGGCGGCGCGGAAGGTGCGCACCGCGTGCAGACGCTCGAGCAGCGCCTCCGGCAGCGGCGCGCCCGTTTCGTAGTGGGCGGCGAACAGGTTCAGCGCGTCGCGCTCCGAGCACCAATTCTCCATGATTTGCGAGGGGAGCTCGACGAAGTCTTGCGCGACGCGCGTGCCGGCCAGGCTGCGCACGCTGACGCGGCTCAAGCAATGGTGCAGCAAATGACCGAACTCGTGGAACAGCGTCTCGACGTCGCGGTGGAGCAGCAAAGAGGGCTTGCCGCCGGCGGGCGGGCTCGAGTTGCAGCAGAACACGGCCAGGTTGGGGGAGGGGGGGACGGCCGCGAGCAGGCCGTGCATCCACGCGCCGCCGCGCTTGTTCTCGCGCGGGTACAAATCGACGTGGAACACGCCGAGGCGGACGCCGGCTTCGTCTTTGATTTCGTACGCGGTGACGCTCGGATCCCAGACCGCGGCTCCGGGCAGCGCAGCGATCTTGACGCCGTAGAGGCGCTCGGCGACGTCGAACGCGCCTTGGAGCGCCCGCTCCGCCGGGAAGTAAGCGCGTAGCTCTTCTTCGTCGAGCTCGAAGCGCGCCTTGCGGAGCTTCTCCACGTAGTAGCCGATGTCCCACGGGGCGAGCGGCAGCTTCGCGCCGAGCGACGCGGCGAACTCCGCCAACTCCGTCTGCTCGCGCTCGAACGCCGCGAGCGACTTCTCCGTGAGGTCGGCGATGAACTCCTTGGCGTTCTTGCCGCTCTGAGCCATGCGGTCGTCGGTCACCAGGTCCGCGAAATGCGCGAAGCCGAGCAGCTGCGCGCGCGCGCGCCTCAGCTCGAGCAGCTTGCCGATGAGGGCACGGTTGTCGTGCTCTCCCGCGGTGCCCCGGCTGTTGAAGGCGGTCCAGACGTCGCGCCGCAGGTCGGCGTCGTCGGCGTACGTGAGCACCGCGGTGACGCTCGGCGCCTGCAAGGTGAAGCGGTAGCCAGACTTCCCCTTGCTCTGAGCGGCCTCACGCGCCATGGCCCTCGCCGAGTCCGGCAAGCCCGAGAGCCGGGCTTCGTCCTCGATGACGAGCTCGAAGGCGTTGGTCGCGTCCAGCACGTTCTGGGAGAAGCGCGTGGTGAGCACGCTCAGCTCCCGGTCGAGCGCTTTGAGCTTCTCTTTGTCGGACGGCGGCAGCTGCGCTCCTTGGCGGCGAAAGTCCGCCAGGGTCTTCTCCAGCAGCCGCTTCTTCACGGGGTCGAGCGCCTTGGCCTCGTCCGTCTCTGCGAGCTCGACGAGCGCGCGGTACAGCCCGTCGCGTAGGGCGATGCTCGACCAGAACGCGCTAACGTTCGGCAGCACCGCGTTGTAGGCGTCGCGCAGCGCGGGCGTGGTGGCGACGCTCTCGAGGTGCTCGACCACGCTCATCGACAGCTCGAGGCGCTCGGTGGCTCGCTCGAGCGCGCCGAGCGTCGACTCGTACGTGCGCGGCGCCGTCTCGATGGCGTCGAGCGCGGCCTCGGAGCGCGCGAGCAGCTCCTGAATCGCGGGCTCGACGTGCTCGGCGCGGATGTGGTCGAAGGGCACGTCGAAGGGCACATTGAGCAGGGGATTTTCCATGCGAGCTTCTCTCGTTATAGCGTAAGCTCCAGGCTGCGCGTCAGCCAGCCCCGCCCCCCGCCGCGAGCTCGGAAATCTGCCCCCGCGCCCTCCAGCCTTGATTGGTGATCGGGCCGGGATCGGGCGCGGGAGCGGCTGCTCGGGAGCGGATGCGGGCTCGGACTGGGGGTGGGGTTCGGACGAGCGCCAATTCGCGGACGCCGGTAGCGGGAGCGTTTGCGGACGAGAGGGCCTGCTTGTCGGTGGGACTCATGCGGAGACGCGCACCCGGTGCGCCAGCGCCGGGTCATGGGGAGCCAAACGGTGGGGCGCTGGCACACCGGCCGCGCGAGGGGGGCATGAGTCCCACCGACAAGCAGGCCCAACTTCCCCATCACAAACTCATCGCCTACCAGCTTGCCCTGGAGCTGGTGAAACTGATCGCACGCACGCGCATCGGCGAAGCGCAGCTCCGGGCGCAGGCTCGGAAGAGCGCCGCGAGCGCGGCGCTCAATACCGCCGAGGGTGCGGCGCGGCAAACGCTCGCGGACAAGAGCCGCGCCTACGCCATCGCGCTGGCTGAGTGCTGTGAGTGCTGTGCGGCCGTCGAAATCGCCGGCGCATTGGGCGCCTGCGCACCGGGCCACGTGCAAGCTGT
>JAEYWK010000217.1 GCA_023431345.1 Pseudomonadota bacterium | reverse complement strand
GCCGAGCGACGACCCCCGGCCTGGGCCCATACCTCGGCGCCGCGCCGCGCGGACACGAGCGTAAGCTCACCCCAGGGGGTGATAGCGCGCTGGCTCCCGTCGGCGTGTCGTTCGAGGCGAATCAGCTGCGGGGCGCCGTCGGGGCCGCGCAGCACGTAGCCGCTCGCGCTCTGCTCGACGTCGATTTCGATGCTCTTGCCTGCCTGCTCGAACGTGTACTTCATGCTCCCCTCAGAAGGTGAGTCCCAAGCCGACGCTGGTGAGCGCCTGCGTGCCGAGGCCGCGGCCGTCCGCGTCGTCGAAGGCGGAGCCAGGGAACGCGAGCGCCCCTTCCACCGTGAAGCGCGCCTGCATCGGGGGCTCGAGCGCGACCGCGAGCTCGGCGCCCACGTCGAGCTCGCTGCCGAGGCTGCGACCGCGCGGCGTCCCCCCGTCGAAATTGCGGCGCACGCCGCGCGTGGCGAGCGCGGCGGGGTCGACCACGGGCGTGGTGGCGGTCGCCACCACGCCGCCGAAAGTGAGCCGTAGGTCCGCCATCGGCCGCACCAGCACGACCGGGTTCAGGTAGCTGACGCCGGCCACGCCGCCGCGCGTGCCGAGGGCTTCGATGCGCGCGCTGCCGCCGCCGCGCGCTGCGTCGAGCAGGGCTTCGGCGCGAGCGGTCTTGAAGCGCAGCGCCTCGCTGAACAAGATCGAGCCCACGGCGTGGTTGGGGCTCATCACGAAGCGATGCAGCTCGTCGTCGCTCGGGTCCGCGTCGCCGGTGGCCATGCCCCAACCCAAAGACACCACGAAATGCGCGTAGCGTTGCCGCTCGTCGTGGCGCTCCAGCGCGACGCCGGCGCGGGCCCCGAGCCCGAGCGCCGCCAGCTTCTGCTCGGCGCCGAGCGCGTAGGCGCTCGGTTCGCTCACGCTCCCCACGCGGTACACCCCCTCGTAGTCGCAGAACAGCTCGGCGCTGCGACCGCGCAGGCGCTGCCGCACGCTGCCGCTGAGATCGAAGTCGACGAGCTCGGCTCCTCCGCGCCCGCCTCTCGGGCGCAGGGCTTGATAGCGAGTGAGAAGCGCGATCGAAGCGGCGCGCGTGGGGCTGAAGTGGGCGAACAGGCCCACGCGGTAGAGCTGGTCGCCTTCCACGAGCGAGAGCCTGCCGTCGTCGAACAAGAGCTCGCCGTCGACGCCGACGCGCACGGCGGCGTCGGGCCCGCCGCTCCGCAGCGAGAGGCGCTCGAACGTCGGCACGCGGTCCGGCGTGCCGAAGAAGCGCCGCTCGTCGCCGTCGTTGTCGAGCAGACCTAGCCCGAGGTGGGTGGTGCCGTGGCCGAGCGTGATTTCGCCCGCGTCCGCGCGCAGCGCGGCCAGCAAGGCGCGCGGCTGGAGCCTGAGCGGCTGAAGGCGCTCGAGATCGCTGCCGCTGCCGGTGATGCGCTCGGGCTCGGAGCCGTAGATCATGCCGCGCGGGGCGTCGATCTCGGCGCGCAGCGTCACGTGCGCTCCCCAAAGCGCGAGCCCGCGCAGCCGCAGAAAATGGAATAGTCGCGAGGTTTGGCCGAGCGAGCCGCCCGCGAGCGGGAGGTCCGTCAGGAAGCTTTGGCGCGCCTCGTACTCGCCGCCGATGCGAACCTTGATCGCGTCGGCCTCCGGCGCAGGCTCGGCGGCCTTCGTGCTCGGCAGCACGAGCGACTCGGGCACCACGCGCTCGGCAGCGGGCGGGGGAGGCGGCGCTTCGGCACGCGCGACCGCCGCGAGCAGGAGCCACGAGAGCGCGGCGCGAGCCTTCACACCGCGCAGCCTATCAGAAAGCCAGCTCTTCATCGCCCGGTTGCCTGGCGCAGACGACGGTGACGCGCGTCGGCGAATAGAGGAACAAGGTAGCGGCGCCGGCGAGCAGGGTGAACGGATCCGGCTCGATGCGGATCTCCGCCCAGCCCCGCGGGCACGCTCGCGACAGGTCGTAGGCATCGAGGCCGGGCACCGTGCCGAAGAGAAAGGCGGCGTGCCATTTCTCGTCGAGGCCGGCGGCGGTGCGCCCGGGCGGCTCGCCCGAGCGCAGCGTGCTCGAGACGCAGCCCAAGAGCAGCAGCGCTGCGAGCGACGTCAGCGCTGGGCCGCGCATCGCACCTTGGCTTCGCGGGGCGTGTACACGCCGAGGGTCAGCACGGAGACGCCGAGCGTCGACCAGCTCGAGCCGAGCGAGAGCGTCTCGGCGCGCCCGCTCGCGCAGAGGTCGCGCACGTCGAGATCACCGCCGCCGATGGCGCCGAACGCGTAGGTCGGCAACCACACGCTGCGCGGCTCCGGCCGCGGCCCGGAGCAGGCCAGCGCCAGCAGCGCGAGCCCGCTCAACACCGCTCGCTGATTCACGGCGGGGAGGCTACCTCAACCCGATAGGCTCGTGCGTGAGCCTTCGGGGAGTTTCGGGGTGGGCGCAGCAGGGATTGAACCTGCGACTTCGTCCGTGTGAAGGACGCACTCTACCGCTGAGTTATGCGCCCGAAACGAGGGAGCGACCTGATAGCGCGTCCCACGCCATCCTGCAACGGCATCTTGCAAACGAAGAAAATGTTTAGGGCGAGCCGGCCGTCCGGGGTATGAAGCGCGCGTTTGGAACCGACAGAGCCCGCTCTCCCCGCACTCAGTGTGCCGCCGCCTCCTCCTGACGACGAGCGCAAGCGCCGTCGCGACAAGGTCATCGGCCTCCTCATCGTGGCTATTTCATTCGCCGTCTGTCTGGCGCTTTCGATCTGGGCGAAGGAGAAATCTCGACCCGAAACCAGCGAGCCGCCGGGGCCGCCCACCGTGACCGGGATCGTCGGTTACCCGGAGGCGGTCGACGCGGTGGCGAGCTTGCCAGCGGCGCGAAAGCTGAGCAAACGCCCCATTTTGCGCGGCATCGTGCTCGACGCCGTGCAGAGCGACGGCCGCATCGACGTGAGCGAGGGCCCGGGGCGCGTGCGTTACGTCTTTCAAAGCGCGGCCGGGCAGGGCGCGCAGCCACCGCGCGCGCCGGGCACCTTGCCCCGGCGCGTGACCTGCGGCCGTCAGAACGTGGTGCTTCGCAAAGAAGGTCTGGTGGCGGATCCCGATCAGGCCGACTACCCGTGTCCGCCCCCCGACCTCGAGCCGCTACCCGAGCCGCAGTGCTCGCCGCGCGAGCTGTGGAAGATCGCGCGCAAGCGCCGCGTTCCGCGAGACCGCGCGGCTCACATCGAATACTTCCGCGCCAAGGCGGGGCCGGCGTGGCGCTTCGAGATCAGCGGCACCGCCCATCGCTTCACCATGTACGGTGACTGCAAGCGCGAGCTGATGGGCATCGAAGCCCACGGCGCCATTCCCTGAGCGGGCGGCTCCGACGCGGTCCGACCTGAGCTCGGATCAGGTCGTCTTGGCGGGGCTGAGGCTGCCAGGGCTGGGCGTACCGCCAGGCGGCGCGCCCGCCTTGATCGCGAGGCGAGCGAGGTGCGCGGCGAGGCGCCGATAGAGCTCGGCCGCGAAGCGCGGCTCGCTGCAGATCTCGGCGAAGTCATCGGCGCGCACGCGTAGCAGTCGCGAGGTTTGCTGCGCGACGGGCGGACCCGCTTGACCCCACACGCCCACCAGTGACTCCGGATAGAGCAAGGCTCCCGCACCCACCGTGCGCCCGTCGGGGTGCTTCACGACTCCTTCGAGCACGATGTAAGCCACCAGATCGCTCGCGATCGAGCGCGGCACGGCGCTGCCGAGCGCGACTTCGATCTCGACGGCGGCCGATAGCGCCGTCAGCGCGAGCGGCAAGGGCAAGTCGACGAGCAGCGGGCTCTGCCGGGCCCTTTCCAGATCGGCCGGGCGCAGGCCGCGATCGCGATCCGGGCGTTTGACGAAGCGCTCGGCGATCTCGACCACCACGGCGGTGGCGTTGTCGCGGCCGCCTTCGCCGGCGCGCACGATGAAAGCCCGCGCCGCTGCCTCCGGCGAGCCGCTTCGCACCAGCTCCGAGATCTCCGGCTCGCCCTCGAGCTGGCCGTGCACGCCATCGGTGCAGAGCAGCAAGCGATCGCGCGGGCCGACGTCGACGAACAGGGTGTCGACTTGCACCGCGTCGGACAAGCCGAGCGCGTTGGTGATGCCGGAGCTGGCTCCGCCGTCGCTGACGCTGATGCCGAGCCCGTCGGGGACTCGCGAAGGCTGCGACGAGAGGTTGTGATCGTGGGTGAGCTGCAGCACCGCGCGTGAGCGGGCGAGGTACACCCGGCCATCGCCCGCGTGGGCGATGAAGGCGTGGTCCCTCGCGAGCCAAACCACGTCGAGCGTGGTGCCCATGCCGGAGTAGTCCGGATTGTCGAGCGCTTCGCGGCGGATGCGTTGGTTGGCCTGCTCGACGGCGCGGCGCAGGCACGCGAGCACCTTGCGGCGCGACTCCAGCCCGGCGTTGCTGACGTAGCGCTCGACGGCGCGGATCGCGCTCGGGCTGCTGAGCGCCGCGACCGTCTCTTCGATCGCGATGCGCGCCGCGACCTCGCCCGCGCGATGACCACCCATGCCGTCGGCGACCGCGAACAGCGCCAGATCGGGCCGCACCGCGTAGGCGTCCTCGTTCCCGCTGCGCTTCGAGCCGGTGTCAGTGGCGGCGCCTATTTCGGCGCGGAAGTCGAATCGCGGCAGGATCGACGGCACTCGCCGAAGCTTACACGGCTTGCCGTTGCGGCGGACCGCCTTTCGCGGTACCGAAAAGCCCGCGTGCGCGTCCTGGCCATCGAAACCTCCAAGAGCCAGGCCTCCGCCGCGCTCCTCGAAGGTGGCTCGCTCGTGGTCGCACGCCAAGCGGCGGCACCGAAGCAGAGCGCGGAGCGCCTCCTGCCGATGATCGCCGAGCTGCTCGCCGAAGCAGGCTGGGCGCGCACCTCGCTCGAGCGCTTGGGGGTGTCGGTGGGGCCCGGCTCGTTTACCGGCCTGCGCGTCGGCATCGCTTGCGCCCAGGGCTTGGCCCTCGGGCTGAACGTGCCGCTCGTCGGCGTGACGTCGCTCGCCGCGATGGCGCGTTGTGTGCCCGAGGCGATGCCCGGAGTCCGCTGCGCCGTGCTCGATGCTCGCCGCGATGAAGTGTTCATCGGCGCCTACACGACAGGCGGACGGTTCAGCGAGCGGCTCGCGCCGGCTGCCTTTCCGATCGCTACCGCCCGCGCGGACGTCGAGCGCATCGTCACTGGCCCCCTCGTTTGGATCGGCGCGGGCCTCGGCCTGCTGGGCGTGGAGGAGGGATTTGCGTCCGAAGGCACGCGGGAACCGGGCGCGCTCGGGGTCGGGCTCTTGGCCGGCGAGCTGAGCCCCTCCGCGCACCCCGCAACGCCGGTCTACGTTCGAGACGCGGGTGCGACCTTGCCCAATCTGGGCGCCC
This sequence comes from Pseudomonadota bacterium, assembly GCA_023431345.1. GTDB lineage: Bacteria > Myxococcota_A > Polyangia > Polyangiales > Polyangiaceae > PMG-095. The sequence goes on along the minus strand of JAEYWK010000217.1, from coordinate 25,059 downwards.
CGACGCCGTACTGAGTGATATAGATGGCCTCGTGACGGATATTGGTCCCGGGAACGAGGCCCAGGCGCGCCTACTGTCGCGCTACGGCAGGCGCTTCGCAGCCGGTACCGTGTTGTTCCGGGACGGCGAGCCGGCCACGGAGGCCTTCCTGCTTCAAGACGGGCGCGTGCGGCTGCTGAAGCAGGCCGGCAGGATGGAACGCAGCTTGCGCGTCGTGCGGCCCGGCGATTTATTCGGCGAATCTGCGCTGCTGCGCGGCGCGCTGCGCAGCTCCACCGCGGTGGCGCTCGATGAGGTCGTCTCGCTCGCCTTCGATCACGCCACCTTCGAGCAGGTGCTGGCCACGAGCCCCGAAGTGGCCGGCCGCGTGCTCAGCCAGCTGATCCGTCGGCTGCGCGACGCCGAAGATCAAATCGAGATTCTCATGCTGCGCGATGGTCAGTCGAAGGTTGTCGTGGCCTTGATGAAGCTCGCGCAGCAAGAGTTGATGGCTGGGCACGGCGACGGCGGTCAGATATCGCTGACCCTTTCGCCGCTCGAGCTCTCGGCGCAGGTCGGCCTCGACGTCGACACCGTGAAGCGCATCGTCTCTCAGCTGCGTGAGATGGGTCACGTGCGCATTCAGGACGAACGCGTGGAGGTGCCGAACCTCGACACCCTGCGCGACCTCTACAGTCTACTCGGCATCAAAGACCAGCTCAAAGGTCAGGGTGGCGGCGCGGGCCGCGCTCGCGCGCGATGAAAACCTCATTTTTTGCCTTCATTTTTGGCGTATCGGCGCTTTCGCTGGGCTGCGCGCCGGCTACGGGCGAGGGCGCTCGAGACCCCGACCGCATGAGCGAGAGCGAATACGACATCGCTCGCGATCTGTGGCTGCGCCGGAATTCTCCGCGTGAGGCGCTCGATCATGCGCTGAAGGCGGTGGAGCTGAACGACGAGAACGCGGATGCCGCCCACCTCGTCGCCCTGCTCTTCATGGATTTCTGCAGCAAGAGCCAGCAAGAGTGCCGGCTCGGCGAGGCCGAGAAGCACGCGCGCCTGGCGCTCGCCGCCAAGAGCGACTACCGCGAAGCGAAGAACACGCTGGGCGTGATCCTCATTCACCGCAAGCGCTACGCCGACGCGATCGCCGTGCTCAAGCCGCTAACCGAGGACATCCTCTACCAGACCCCGGAAAATGCCTGGGGGAACCTGGGCTGGGCCCAGCTCGAGGCCGGCAACACCGACGCGGCGATCGAGTCGCTTCGGCGCAGCATCGCCGCGCAGCCGCTGTTCTGCGTCGGCCTCTACCGTCTGGGTATCGCCTACGAGCGTCGCCGCGAAGAGACGGCCGCGGCCGAGACGCTTACGCGCGCACTGGAAACCCAGGCGCCGGGCTGTAACAGCCTGCAAGACGCCTTCGCGGCGCGCGCGCGCGTCGAGCTGCGCCTCGGCAATCAGGACTCGGCTCGGTCCGACCTCGAGCGCTGCGTCGCGCTCTCCAGAAAGACCGACGCCGGGAAAGAATGCAGCTCCATGCTGCAAAAGTTCAAGTAGTCTCCGGCTCCCCGATGCCCACCGTTGGCCAATACCTCCGCGAGCTGCGCGAACAGCGCAAGATGAGCGTGGAGGAGGTGTCACGGGCGACCCGCGTGCCGATGGCGAGCGTCGAACGCATCGAGACCGATCGCTTCGACGAGCTGCCAGGGGAGGTGTTCGTGCGCGGCTTCTTGAAGTCGTACGCGCGCTCCCTCGGTGTGCCGCCGGACGAGGTGCTGGCTCGTTACACCGCCTCGCGCCGCGTGGCGTGGGTGACGCCGCTGCCGATTTCGGCGCCGACGAAGCCGGCGCGCAATCGGCGCCTGGGCGTGGCCGTCGCGTTCGTGCTGCTGCTCATCTTGTTCACGCTCGCGCTCGGCATCGTGCTCAAGCCCCGCGGTGACGACATGCCGCAAGAGCTATCACGGGCGGTCGAGCTCGCCCCGCTCCGCTCGCTCCGCAGCTGAGGTGGCGTCGCGCAAGAGCTCCGCTCGCCACTCGACGGAGGCGCTCTTGCTCCGGCGAGTCGAGTACGGCGAAGCCGACTTGGTGCTCACGCTGCTGACGCGCGAGCTCGGTAAGGTCAGCGCGCTCGCTCGCGGCGCGCGCAAGAGTCAGAAACGCTTCGGCGGCGCGCTCGAGCCGATGCACACGCTCGCGGTAGCGCTCGACGAGCGGCCCGGCGCGGAGCTGTTCTCGCTCGTCGAAGCCAAGCTGCAGGTGCCGCGCGCGCAGCTGCTCGCGAGCTTGAGCGCGCTCGAGGCCGCTGGAAAAGCGCTGTCGTGGGTGCGCCGCGCCGCGCCGCCGCGCACGCCCGAGCGCGAGCCCTACGCGGCGCTGAGCGCGCTCTTGGATCGCCTCGACCAGGCCCCGGACGGCGAGAGCGTCAGCCTGGCGCTGCCGGAAGCGGGGCTCGCGCTACTGTGCGCGTTCGGCTGGGGCATCGACTTCGAGCGCTGCGTGCGCTGCGGTCGTCAGGCGCTCGCGACGCAGTCGGCCAGCGTCGACCCGGCGCGCGGTGGCTTGGTTTGTCGCAGCTGCGGCGGCGCGCGGCTCCGTCTCTCCGCGGACGCGCGCGGCCGCATGGCGCGGGCGGCCCAGGGTGAGTCGTTCGTGCTCACGTCGGCCGACGCGTCGGCGGCGCTGGGGCTCGTGGAAGCGGCGCTGGGCGCGCACGCCGGCATCGAGTAAAAGGTGATGGCCAGGTGAGCGCGAAGAGTCTGGAGAAAACCACCGTCAACGCGAGCCCGCGCGCGGAGCAGGGGCAGATCACGCGCCGCGCTGGCGTCGTGGCCGCCGGCACCTTGGCGAGTCGCCTGCTCGGGTTGGTGCGCGATCAGACGATCGCGGCCGTGTTCTCGCGCGGCGTGACGGACGCCTTCTTCGTCGCCTTCACGATCCCGAACGTGCTGCGGCAGCTGCTCGCCGAAGGCGCGGTGCAGAGCGCGGTGTTGCCGGTCTTGAGCAAGACCCGCGAAAATGAAGGCGAGGAGGAGGCCAAGCGCTTCTTCCGCGCAGCGCGCGGCCTGTCGCTCAGCGTGCTGCTCCTGACCAGCGTGCTCGGCGTGCTGCTCGCGCCTTACTTGGTCGAGCTGTTCGCCACCGGCTACAGCGAGCACCCCGGCCAGACCGAGCGCACCGTCACGCTCACGCGCTGGGTGTTCCCTTACATCTTCTTCATGGGCACGGCTGCGCTCGGCACCGCCGCGCTCAACATGCATCAACGCTTCGTCGCGACGTCGTTCGCGCCGGGGCTGCTCAACGTGGCGTTCATCGTGAGCGCGCTCACGCTGCCGGGCTGGCTCATGGCGACGGGCTTCGACGGCGCGCTCGCGCTGGCGATCGCGGTGCTCGTCGGCGGCGTGCTCCAAGTCGTCGCGCAGTGGCCGAGCCTGCGCGCCATCGGCTACTTCGAGCGCCCCAGCTTGGCGTGGTCGCACCCGGGAGTGCGCGAGGCGCTCGGTCGCATGCTGCCGGTGATGTTCGGCATGGGCGTCTATTACATCGACGTCGTGCTGGCGCGCCGCTTCTTGTCGGAGCTCGGGCTCGGGGCGCAGAGCTACTACGGCTGGGCGCTGCGGCTCTGCGATTTTCCGCAAGGCATCTTCATCATGGCGCTGCAGACGGCAGCGCTGCCCAGCCTGGCCAAGCTGGCGGCGCGCGGCGAGCTGGAAGAGGTCGCGCGCACCTTCGCCTTCGGCATGCGCTTGACGCTGTTCGTGTCGATCGCGGCCACCGCGCTGTTCGTCGGCCTCGCCGAGCCGCTCGTGGTCTTGTTGTTTCAGCGCGGTGAGTTCGACGCGGAGGCGGCGCGAGAGACGGCGCGCGCGCTGGTCGCGCAAGGCGCGGGCATCTGGTTGGTCGCGAGCGTGCGCCAGCTGACCTCGACGTACTACGCGCTCGGCGACACGCGCGTGCCGGTGAAGGTGGCGGCCGTCGACCTGGTCGTGTTCATCGGGCTGTCGCTCACGCTGCGTGGACCCTTCGGGCACGTCGGCATCGGCATGGCCGTGACCGGGGCCAGCCTCGTCCAAGCCGTGCTGCTTTGGGTGTGGCTGGGCAAGAAGCTGCCGTCGCGGCACGTGCGCGAGATCGCGCTGTCGGGCGCAAAGACGCTGCTGGCCGCGGGCGCGGCCGTGGTGGTCGCGCGCCTCGTGGCGGGGGCGGTCGCGGGCGGGGAGGGCGCTGTCGGCCTCGCCTTGCCGGGGGCGCTCGGCGCAGGCGCCTTCGTGGTCACGTTCTTGGCGCTGGCCTGGGGCCTCAGAAGTGACGAGTTTTTGCTGGTTTCGACGCCCATCCTGCGGCGGCTGCGCAAGAAACCGGCAGCGTAGCCAGGCAAGGCGTGCCACAAGGAGCCCCGCCGTGCCCACCGTCAAGCCCCCGCTGTTCACCGTTCAAAGCGCCGAGTTCGTGGCTGCCGCCCGGCGCCCGGTCGAGCTGCCGCCGCCCACCAAGCTCGAGATCGCCTTCGTCGGCAAATCGAACGTGGGCAAGAGCAGCTTGCTCAACAAGCTGCTCAATCGACGGGGCTTGGCGCGCACCAGCTCCACGCCTGGCTGCACGCGTCAAATCAACTTCTTCGACGTCAAGGCGGTCGGTGGCCTGGAGCTCATGCTGGTCGATCTGCCCGGCTACGGGTTCGCCTCGCGTTCGAAGAGCGAGAAGCAAGAGTGGGCGGCGTTGATCGAGCATTACCTGCTCGAACGCTCGACCTTGCGCGCAGCGGCGGTGCTGTTCGATTCGCGCCGGGGCATGGAAGCCGACGACGACGACGCGGTCGAGCTCATCACTCAGCACGGTCGCGTGAGCCGCCGCGAGCCGCAGGTGGTGCTGGTCGCGACGAAGGTCGACAAGCTGCCGGCCAAGGATCGCCCGAAGCTCGAGCATCGAATGATCGCGTCGCGTCGCGTCGTGCCCTTCTCGGTCGACGACGCGGACAGCACGAGCGCCGTCTGGCGCGCGCTGCTCAAAGCGGCGGAGCTGCTGCCGGCGAAGCCCGTCGAAGGCTGACGCGCTGGCTCGAAGCCGCTACCCCGTCGACCCGCAGCGACGCACGGCTCCACCCCAGAAAGCAAAGGGCCCCGGTCACTTGGCTCAGCGACCAGGGCCACCTTTTTTCAGTCTCGGTCGGGGCGGCGAGATTCGAACTCACGACCCCTTGACCCCCAGTCAAGTGCGCTAACCAGGCTGCGCTACGCCCCGAACCGCCTTTTGCAAGCAGTTAGGCCGACCTAAGGCGAGGCGGAACCTAACCTTTTCCGAAGGGAATGCAACCGCAATCAGCCGCCGCGCGCCGATTTTCGCGTGCCTCCGCTCGTGGCGGCACGCCCCGCGGCTTCATGGCTTGGCCTGCTGCTTGCGCAGCTCACGCTCGGTATCTTGCGCGGCCTTGGCCAGGTCGAGGGCCTTGGCTTTCGCGGCCGGCTGCTCGAGCTTCTTCTGCGCGCGCTGGTAGCGCGTGGCCTGCTCCTTCCAAAAGGCCGGATCGTTGGCGGGCGGGGCGAGCGCGCGCACGTACGCGGCGTCGAACTCGGCGAGGCCGGCCACGGGACCCTTCGCGGCTGCCAGCGCGTCGAGCGCGCCCGTGTCGCGCAGCTCGGGGGGTAACGTCGTCGAGCCGAGCATCATCGCGGCGGCGTTACGCGGACCCTTGGCCAGCACCTTCGAGAGCGCGGCGATCAGCAGCGCCGCCGTGTCTTCACCGGGCGCCGGCAGCTTCGCAGCGCGCGCGAACGGCTCTGCCCAGAAATAGGTTTGCCCGAGCAGGAACAAGCCCCGCTGCGTCAGCGCCGTGAGCTCGGGCGAGGCCGCGGTGGGCGCGCCGTCGAGCCACAGACCCGGCGGAACGCCTTGCTCCAGGCGCGCGCGCAGCAGCTTCGGGTCGCTCACGCTCGGGGAAGCCGCGAGCTTCATCGCGTAGAAGGCCGGCAGCTTGGCGGCCAGGCGCAGCTCGGGCGTACTTTGGTCGAGCGGCGGCAGCGCCGTGAGCAGCAGCCCGTCGAGCGCGTCGATGCGCCGCCCTGCGAACAAGCTCGAGAGCAAGGCGCGCGCGTCGCTCAGGCGCGCGTCGTTCAACACGCCCAGCCGTGAGAGCTCGCCCAGTCCGACCAGCGCCGCGTCGCGCCCCCGAGCGATGCGGGGCTCGAGCGCTTGCTCGAGCGAAACCAAGTAGGCTTCGCGCAGCTCGGGATCGTTCTTCATCTCTTCGGGCAACTGCACGCTGCGCGCGACGCTCACGAAGCGCATGTCGGCGAGCCCGGCTTCGAGGGCGACGATGGCCTTGCCATAGCCGTTCAGACGCGGACCCACCTTCGACAAGACGTCGATGGCGTGCGCCTGCGCGAGGATCCAGGGCCCCAGCTCCGCCTTGAAGAATTTCAGAAACGCCGGCTTGTCGAAGGAGGCTTGGGGTAGCGGCGGCTCGCGCACGGTGCGATGAAGCCGAGCGCCCACGCCGAGCGCGATCAGCGCGTCGGCGACGTCGCGCGGGGCGCCGTCGACCACCGCGCTGCCCACCACCACATCGGCGCAGCCTCGCGGCGCCAGGTCGGCGCGCAGCGCGAGCACCAGCCCTGGTGGCAAGCCTTGCGCGTCGCTCAGGCAGCGCAGGCCCGCGTCGCGCCGCTCGCCGCTCGCTTCGAGCGCGCCGACGAGCTGCGTGGTGACGTCACCTTCGCCGCAGCTGCCCGGCGGCTCGGCGCTGGCGAATGCTCGGCACTCGTCGGCGGGGCGAGGCACGCCCGCCGGCGATTCCCCGAGACCGGACTCTTTGGCCGGCGCCGGGGAGGTAGCGGGCGGCGGCTCAGCGTCGTTCGCAGCGTCGGCGGGCGACTGGGCAGGCAGGGCGGCGCCACCGCCGCAGGCCAAGGGCAAAACGCACCAAGCGACCAACACCAACTTGCGGAACATGGATGCCTCTTACAACACCCGAGCCCGCTCGTCGTTGGGCGGGAAGACCACCGGCTACGAGAAGGTCACCGGGTACGAGCAGGCAGCCAGGTTCGCGCCCCCGACCCGGAGACGCGAGCGGCCGCCGCGCCGACGTCGCATTGCGCTTAGGGCTGGCTGGCGGAGATCGGCGCGACGAGCGGCGCCGGGGCGAGGGCGGGCGCGCTCTCGCTCTCGGGGACGCCCTGAGCCACGCGGTTGCCGTCACGGACGTGCGGGGGCGGCAGGTGCAGATCCCAAACCAGGCCCACCCAGGACAGCGCCTTCAGCACGTAGAACGTGACGTCGATCTCCCACCAGAAGAAGCCCTGGTTGGTCGCGCGCTGGTAGTAGTGATGATTGTTGTGCCAGCCCTCGCCCAGCGTGATGAGCGCGAGCCACAGGTTGTTCCGGCTGTTGTCGCTCGTGACGTAGCGCTTGCTGCCGAACACGTGAGTCAGCGAGTTGATCGTGAAGGTGCCGTGCCAGAGCAGCGTCGTCGAGACGAAGAAGCCCCAGTAGAGCGCCCACACGCCGCCCGCGGCGTAAAGCCCGACCGCCAGCGCGATGGCAGGTAGGTAGTAGAAGCGATCGAGGAAGCGCAGCTCGGGGAAGCGCGCCAGATCTTTCACCTTCGAGAGATCGGTGGCGTGGTTCTCCGGCGCCAAGATCCAGCCGACGTGGCTGAACCAAAAACCGTCTTGCAGCACCGAGTGCGTGTCGCCCGGTTGGTCCGACATGCGGTGATGGTGACGGTGGTGCGCGGCCCACCACAAGACGCCCTTCTGCACGCTCGTCATCGCCAAGAGCGCGAGCACCAGCTGGAACGGGCGGCTCGTCTTGTAGGTGCGGTGAGAGAAGTAGCGATGGTACGCGCCCGTCACCCCGAACATGCGCACGACGTACAGCGCCAGCGCCAGGAGCAAACCGGACCACGACCAGCCGAGCCAGAAGACTCCGGCGATGGCCAGGAGGTGCACCAAGAAGAACGGCGACGAGCGCACGAAATCGATGCGATGTTCGACCTTTGCCTGCATGATTGCCTAACGACACTCATAGCGAAGGGTTAGTCACGAACGTGTCAGGACCTAGTCACAGCTTGGCGGTGACGCACCGGGTCAGAGCGCGGCCGGGCGGACGCGTGGCGCCGAAGCGCAGGGGCGGCGCGGCTCGGGCGCGAGCTCTGAGGGCCCGCGAAAGGCCCAATCAGTCGCTGAGCGCGGTGGAGGCGCCGGATGGCGAGCGGGCCGTTAGCGGCCGGTGCCGTAGCGGCTGGTGTAGCGGGAGCCGCGCGGCTCGCAGACGGCGGCGAGCGTGTGGCCCACGGCCGACCACGTCATGCCGTCGCCGCCGAGCGTCTGGCTGCTTCCCAAGATGTACGCCAGGTCCGCCAGCGTGATGATGCCGATCAGTCGTCGCTGCGCGTCGACCACGGGCACGCGGCGAATCTTGTGCTGTTGCATCAGCGCTTGCAGGGTGGCCGGCGTGTCTTGCGGACCGCAGCACTTGATGTCGCGCGCCATGGCGCTGCCAACGCTGGCGTGACCGAGCGTGACACCTTGAAGATGGCTCGCCATGCAGATGTCGCGATCGGTGATCATCCCGATGACGCGCCGCTCGGCGTCGACGACGGGCACTGCCCCGCAGTCGACCTCCCACATGATCTGAGCCGCCGAGCTGAGGCTCTCGTCGGGCGAACAGCTCCGGACGTCGCGCGTCATGATGTCTTCGACCTTCATCTCGGCTTCCTTGGCGAGCAGCATATACGAAGGCAGGCGCCTGTCCCCAGCCAAAACTCCAGAACTTGCCGAGCTTTCGCTGCGGCGGCCGCTACAGCGGCGGTATAATGGCCGGGTGGAGTTTCGCGACTACGCCCGCGGCGACGACGACGGTCTCGACCTCCTGACCGGAGCGCTGCTGATCGCCCGCGACGCCCACCCGGGGCTCGATTTCGCGGCGCAGCGCGCGCGGCTGGACGAGCTGGCGAGACCTCTGGCCGGGCGCGGCCTCGCGGGCCTCCCGCCGACGGTTCAGGCGCGTTTGCTGTCCGACTACCTCTACGTGGTCGCCGGTTTCCATGGCGCCAAGGCCGACTACTACAACCCGGGCAACTCGTTCCTGAACGAAGTGCTCGAGCGACGGACGGGCATTCCGATCACGCTGGCCGTGGTTTACATCGAGGTTGCCCGGCGGCTGGGGGTCGACGCGCTTGGCGTCGGCTTTCCCGGCCACTTCTTGGTGCGACTGGGCGCGCTCGACCCGCGCCAGCGGGGCAACGCGCCCGTCGTGATCGATCCCTTCCACCACGGCCGGCTGCTCGATGCGCCGGCGCTCGAGGCGCTGCTTCGGCGCAGCAACGTGCGCGCTCCGCTCTCGGACGACATGCTCGAGCCAGCGCGCACGCGCCACGTCGTCGCTCGCATGCTGATGAACCTGCGTGGCATCTACGCCACGCGCGGCGATACCGCCCGTCTCCTGGTCGTGCTCGATCGCTTGATCGATCTGATGCCCGATCTGACGAACGAGCTGCTCGAGCGAGCCGCGCTCTACGAGCAGCTCGGCGCGCCCGCCGCCGCGCTCGCGGACTTCCATCGCTACTTAGCCGTCGACCCCACCGGCGAAGGCGCGCTCGCGGCCGCCCGCAGCGTCGAGCGCCTCACCCGAGCCAGCGCACGCTCGCAGAACTGACGCGTCGAGCGTTCAGAGCCCGTTCTTCGGCTTGCACTGCCACTCGCCCACGAAGACGAGCTCGCGCTTGCACTCGACGATCATTTGCCGGGCCGAGCTCACCGGCTCTTTGGCGCCGCGCACCTGAAACGCGTATTCGTGACCGAACGACGAGCGAGCCGTCTGACCGAGCACGGCGATGCACTCTTCGTTCGTGCAAGCGGCCCGAGTCGCGAGCGCGACCACGTCCGAGTTGTCACCGTTGCTGTTGCGATAGCCGAGCGCGGTCAGGCCCAGGCACGAGACCACGATCGCGATGCGCAGCGCCGACTTGGCTTCCATTGTCAGCCTCCCATCTCCAGCTCCCAGAAGGGGGGCGGACGATCCTTGGCCCACCACAGGCCGCAGCCCACGCTCAGGAAATGCTTGGCGAGGATGCCGCGGTAGTAAGAGCCGTTGCGCACGTAGATATCCGTGTCGGTGCGGGCCTTGTCGGCGCGATCGCGCAAGTCGCCGCGCGTCGCGACCTCCACGTAGACCAGACCGCGCGACATCGCCGCGATGTTCGCGACCGCGGGGGCCACGTCGGGATCCGGCAAGTACTGCAGCACACCCTGACAGATGATGAGGTCGTGCTTCTTGCGGTCGCGCCAGCGCGCGATGTCGCGGTGCTGAAAGCCGTGCTTCTTGCACATCGCGGCGCTCACCTCGGTGCCGGTGTACGAGGCCTCTTTGTGGTGCTTCGCGATCCAGTTCTTCCACAGCCCGATACCCGCGCCGATATCGAGCACGCTCTTCATCTCGATCTTGTTGTGCTCGGCGAACGAGAACACGAATTGTGCCAGATGATGATGCTCCTCAGGCGACACCACGCGCGTCTGAGGCGACTCGTAAAAGCGGTGGTAGTACGCTTCGTCGAAGCGCCGGAACCGATCCATGACCTTCTAGTCTAGGCGAAGGGCCCGTCGGCCCGGGCGCCCAAAGCACGGGGCTGGCTCTGGGCGTCCGTCCGCGTGGCCCAATTTTGGGGCCGCAACCGTACGAATTCGCTAGTTTTATTGTTACTTGCGAATATGTGAAAGTATGTAAGGATAGTGCCGTGCACGCCGCCGCGCCTGGCCTCGACGCTCGCTGGCAGCTCTATCGGCTGCTGAGCGACCCTTTTCGGCTGCGCCTGCTCGCGCTGTCGGCGGTCGAGGAGCTGGCGTTGGGGGAGCTCGCGGAGCTGCTGGGCGAGTCTCAGCCGAACGTCTCGCGTCACGCGGCGCCGCTTCGTCAAGCGGGCCTGCTCGCGGAGCGCAAGCAGGGTACCCGCACGCTCGTCCGTCTGCCGGCTGATGCGCTGAGCGACGCGGTCGTGCGTGACGCGGTCGCGGCCGGTCGCGCGCTGTGTGAAGAAGACGGCAGCCTCGAGCGCGTCGCCGCCATCGTTCGCGGTCGTGACGAAAAGACGCGCGAGTTCTTCGCCAAGGCGTCGCGTGACGGTGAAGGCCTCGGACTCGCGCCCGAGCTTCCCGCGTACTTGGCCGCGCTCGGCGCGTTGCTGCCACGTCGTGAGCTCGCGCTCGACGCCGGCACCGGCGACGGCGTGCTGCTCGATCTGCTCGCGCCGGTCTTTCGCCGCGTGGTCGCCGTCGATCGCAGCACGGCCCAGCTCGAGCGCGCCGCGCGCCGCGTCAAGCAGCGCGGTCACGTCAACGTCGAGCTGGTCGAAGCGGAGCTCGACGACGCGGGGCTGCGCGCACGCGTGGGTGAAGGCGCCGACGTCGTCGTCGCGGCCCGCGTGCTGCATCACGCGCCGCTGCCGCGCGTGGCTTTGGGCGAGCTCTCGGCCCTGCTCCGCCCCGGCGGCAAGCTGCTCGTGATCGACTACGCGCGCCACGCCGACGAGCAGATGGCGGCCGCCCAGGCCGACGTGTGGATGGGCTTCGAGCCGGCCGAGCTGCTGGGCTGGAGCGCCGAGGCGGGCCTCTTGGATGCTCGCGTTTCTCCGATCCCGCAGAGCTATGCGGCGTTCGCGACGGATGGACACGTCGGCTGGCAGCTGCTCTCGGCTTCCAAGTCGCTCTCCGGGAGCTGCGCTCCCGCCCCGCTGAAATGAGCTCAGCGGGGTAAAACCTCGGGTTTTGGGTGCCAACCCAAAAACGGATACTGGCAGTGAAAGGTAACAAGTCATGACGCAAAGTGTTGTTTCGGCAGGCGCCCCGACGGGCAAGACGGAAATCCAGACCAAGCTCCCGACGCAGGCCGGCAGCTACTACCGCGTGGCCGACATGTCGCTCGCCGATTGGGGTCGCAAAGAGATCTCCATCGCCGAGACCGAGATGCCCGGCCTGATGGCGCTGCGCGAAGAGTTCGGCGCCAGCAAGCCGCTCAAGGGCGCGCGCGTGGCCGGCTGCCTGCACATGACGATCCAGACCGCGGTGCTGATCGAGACGCTCAAGGTCTTGGGCGCCGAGGTGACGTGGACGAGCTGCAACATCTACAGCACGCAAGATCACGCCGCCGCCGCCATCGCCAAGGCCGGCATCCCCGTCTACGCCTGGAAGGGCGAGACGGAGCCGGAGTACGACTGGTGCCTCGAGCAGCAAATTTACGCGTTCGAGGGCGGCAAAGGCCCGAACATGATCTTGGACGACGGTGGTGATCTCACCATCTGGATCCACAACAAGCACCCGCAGCTGTTCACGGGCGACGACCCGATCCGCGGCCTCAGCGAAGAGACGACGACGGGTGTCCACCGCTTGTACGAGATGTTCAAGAAGGGCGCCCTCAAGTGTCCGGCCATCAACGTCAACGACTCGGTCACGAAGAGTAAGTTCGACAACCTCTACGGCTGCCGAGAGTCCTTGACCGACGGCATCAAGCGCGCCACCGACGTCATGTTCGCGGGCAAGGTGTGCGTCGTCGCCGGCTACGGCGACGTGGGCAAGGGCTGCTGCCAGGCCATGCGCGGCCTCGGCGCGCGCGTGATCGTGACCGAGATCGATCCGATCTGCGCGCTGCAGGCGGCGATGGAAGGCTACGAAGTTCGCACGATGGACGAGGTGGCTTCGCTCGGCGACATCTTCGTGACCGCGACCGGCTGCTGCGACGTGGTCACCGGCAAGCACATGGAGCAGATGAAGAACGAGGCCATCCTCTGCAACATCGGCCACTTCGACAGCGAAATCGACATGGCGTGGCTCAAGGGCCGCAAGGACATCAAGGAAGAAAACATCAAGCCGCAGGTGGATCACTTCGTCTTCCCCGACGGCAAGCGCATCACGGTCCTCGCGCAGGGCCGGCTCGTGAACCTCGGCTGCGCCACCGGTCACCCGAGCTTCGTGATGAGCTCGAGCTTCACCAACCAGGTGCTGGCGCAGATCGCGCTCTGGACCGAGAAGCTTCCGATCGGCGTGCACATCCTGCCCAAGAAGCTCGACGAGAAGGTCGCGCGTCTGCACCTCGGCAAGCTGAACGTGAAGCTCGACAAGCTCACGGCCAAGCAAGCCGAGTACCTCAACGTGCCCGTCGAAGGGCCGTTCAAGCCGGAACAGTATCGCTACTGACGCCTGCCCGAGAGCTGCCACCGCGGTAGCTGCCCACCCCCCGTCCGTGCTCGGCCCACAGGGCCTGCGCGCGGGCGGCCCCTCCCAAACGCGGGCTCTCGCCCGCGTGGGAGGGGAGCGGTGCGGCTCGCGGCGGGCCACGCTGCGCTCTCGGCGTGACGTGCCCGTGCCTGCCCGACGGGCGCGTGGTTGCGCGGCGTGCCGCATCGAAAGGGTGAAGTATGGCGATCCAGATCGTGCGGCTCGGCAGTAAGCGGGCCAAAGGGGAAGGGCCGAGAATCGGCACCGTCCGGCGTCCGCCCCGCGGCGTCGCCAAGGCCGAGATCGCGAAGCGTGATTTCTACGATGTCTGGCTGCCGGAGCTGTCGCCGAGCGCGCCGCTGGTGAAGCGCGCGCTCGCAGCCACCACGCCGCGTGAGTGGGCCGCCTTCGCCCAGGCCTATCGGCGCGAAATGGCGCGACCCGCCGCGCTGCGGCTCTTGAGCTTGCTCGCGGCCTTGTCGCAGCAGACGTCGCTCGCGGTGGGCTGCTACTGCGAAGACGAGGCGCGCTGCCACCGCTCCATTTTGCGTGAGCTGCTGCGCGAGCACGGCGCGCGCATCTCGCAGCCTGCGAGGCGGGGCCGTGGGTTGAGCCGGTGACGCGAGGGGAGTAGCCTGCGCGGACCGAATGACCCGCGCGCCCACGTTCGAGGACATTTTCGCGGTGATGGCCGCGTCGTCGCTGGGCGACGCCGCCACGCGCGTGCCGGTTCCGGAGGAGCCGGACCTGTCCGATACGGCGACGCGCCTGGGCATTACGCTGAACGTGCTGCTCGATGACCTCGCTTTTCGCGTGATCGAGCGCGAGAAGATGGAAGAGCGGCTGCGCCAGTCGCAAAAGATGGAGGCGATCGGCAACCTGGCCGGCGGCATCGCCCACGATTTCAACAACATGCTCTCGGTGATCTTGGGCTTCAACGAGCTGGTGCTCGGGCAGCTCCGGGAGGGCGAGCCGATGCGAGCCGATCTGCAAGAGGTGCAGCGCGCCGCGGAGCGGGCTCGTGATCTGACGCGGCAGCTCTTGGCCTTCAGTCGCCGCCAGATCTTGGAGCTGAAGTCGGTGGACCTGAACCACACCGTGCACGGCATCGAGCGCATGCTGCGGCGGCTGATCGGTGAGAACATCGAGCTGTCGCTGCTCACGTACACGAAGGTCGGGCGCATCAAGGCCGATGCCGGCCAGCTCGAGCAGGTGCTCATGAATTTGGCCGTGAACGCGCGCGACGCGATGCCGGGCGGCGGTAAGCTCGCGATCGAGACCGCCGACGTGGAGCTCGACGCCGCCTACGCCGCGCTCTACCCCGAGGTGACGCCCGGGCCGCACGTGATGCTCGCGGTGTCGGACACGGGCGCGGGCATGGAGCCGAAGGTGCGAGAGCGCATCTTCGAGCCGTTCTTCACCACCAAAGATCGCGGGCAGGGGACCGGTCTGGGGCTGGCGACCGTGTTCGGCATCGTGCGCCAGAGCCGCGGGCACATCTGGGTCTACAGCGAGGTCGGGCGCGGCACCACCTTCAAGGTGTACTTCCCGCGTGATGACAGCGGCGCCGAGCCGAGCGCGGCAGCGGTGGCGCCGCCGGCGGTGGCGCGCGGCGCGGAGACGATCTTGGTCGTGGAAGACGAGTCTCAGGTGCGCTCGCTGGTGCGCACCGTGCTCGGCCGCAGCGGCTACAACGTGCTCGAAGCAGACAACGCCGGCGAAGCATTCCTGATCTGCGAGCAGTACTCGGCCAAGATTCACCTGCTGCTCACCGACGTGGTGATGCCGCGAATGTCGGGGCGTCAACTGGTCGAGCGCGTCGCCCCGCTGCGGCCGGAGATGAAGGTGCTGTACATGTCTGGCTATACCGACACGTCGATCGTTCATCACGGCGTGCTCGACGCGGGGGTGGCGTTCTTGCAGAAGCCGGTCACCCCGACCACGCTGCTGCGGCGGGTGCGGGAAGTGCTCGACGGCCGCTAGTCAGGTCTCGAGCTCGCTTCGAATCCACGCTCGCGCTTCGGCGAGGTCGCCGAAGACCTTGCTCGGGAAGGGGTTCGGGAAGATCAGGTTGATGCCGTAAAACAGCGTGCGCTGCATGAAGTTGTCGAGCACGATCGCCTGCACCAAGTGCTGGGCCGTGAGCGCGGCGTGCTGCTTCATGTGGCCGATCAGCAGCTGGCGCTGCTCTGGTGAAAAGCCCTTGGCTCCGCGCGAATCGAGCAGCAGGCCGAAGCGCTCGCCGCGGCTCAGCCAGGCGTCCATCTTGTCCAGGAACTCGCGCAGGGTCGCGTCGGAAATGACGCCCGTCCAGCGAACGGTGACCAGAGGCCAAGCTGCCTCGTCGATGGGCGCGGGCATGAACGCCCCTGGCCTGCCATTCCTTGCTGCTAGAAGCAACCGCCGAAGGTGTTGGAGCAGCCTCGGCTATTGCGGGCTGAGCAAGGCTGAGCCCGAACCCACGGCACGACGGCCTGGCCCGAGACTCAGGCGGGGACCAGGCCGAACGTCACCGCTTCACCGTCGATCGACTCCTGCTTGGTGATGCTGGCGCTCGGAAACGCGGCGCGCGGCACGCGCGCGAGGCCGACGCCCAACGTCTCTCGCTGGATCAAGCCGCTCAGCTCCGGCGCCTCGAGCATCTTGGCCACGGCACCCTCCGCGTCCACGAACAGCTGGATGCGCTGGCTCACGCTCAGCACCGCTTCTTTGCGCAGGCTCTGGACGCGACTGACGACTTCGCGCGCCAGCCCCTCGGCCGCAAGCTCAGGGGTCACGTTGGTGTCGAGCACGACCGTAACGCCGCCCTGAGTCTCGGAGGCGTTGCCGGGCAGCGCCGTGCGCGCGAGCGTGATGTCTTCACCGCTCAAGCTCTCGCCCTCGATCTCGAGACTCTCGCCTCGCTCGAGCCGCGCGATCGCCGCCGCGTCGAGCTTTTCGACGCCGGCCGCGACCGCCTTCATCTTCGGCCCCAGGCGCTTGCCGAGACGCTTGAAGTTTGCTTTCGCCGACAGCGAGCAGAGCGCGGAGTCGTCGGCGATGGCGATCACCTCTTTCACGTTGAGCTCGCCGCGTAGCGCGTCCGACAGCTGCTCGATCGCGCTGCGCACGGCGGGGTCAGGGCTCGCGACGGTGACGCGCGCGAGCGGGCGACGCACCCCGAGCTTCTCGCGCTCGCGGATCACGAGGCCGAGGGCGATGGCTGCGCGCGCGGTTTCGATGCGGTTTTCCAGCTCCAGGTCGATGAGCGAAGCGTCGGCCTTGGGGAAGGGCTGCGCGTGCACGCTGTCGCCGGCGCTGGCCATACCCGTGTCGACCAGCAAGCGCTGATAGAGGTACTCGGTGAAGAACGGCATCACCGGCGCCATCGCGCGCGTCAGCGTGGTGAGGACGCGCAGCAGCGTGGCGTAAGCTTCTTGCTTGTCGCGATCGCCGAGCGCGCTCTCGTGCTTGGCGCGCCAGTAGCGACGCCGGCCGCGGCGGATGTACCAGTTGTTCAGATCGTCGCACAGCCGCGTGAAGGCCGGGATCAAGTTGGAGAGCTCGTACGCCTCGTACTCGCGCGTCAGCTCTTCGACGAAGCGCTCGACCCGGCTCAGGATGTAGCGGTCGAGGTCCCCGCTCGGCCGCACCTCGAGATCAGCGGGCGTCGGCGACCAGCCATCGGCCACCGCGTAAGTCGCGAGGAACACGTAGGCGTTCCACAGCGGCAGGACCACGAGGCGCACCGTCTCTTTCACGCATTCGCCCGTGACGTCACTCGCGTCCTTGCCGAATTTCATCGGCTCGGCGCGCACGACCGCGCTGTCGATCAGGTAAGCGCGCAGCGCGTCGGCGCCGTAGCTCTCCATGACGTCGTTCGGATCCGGGTAGTTCTTGAGCCGCTTCGACATCTTCTTGCCGTCCGCCGCCAAGATCATGCCGTTGACGATCACGTTCTTGAAGGCGGGGCGCCCGAACAGCGCCGTCGACAGCACGTGCAGCGTGTAGAACCAGCCGCGCGTCTGGTCGAGACCTTCCGCGATGAAGTCCGCGGGCAGGTTCTGCTCCACGTACTCTTTCTTCGACGCATCGAACGGGTAGTGGTTCTGCGCGTAGGGCATCGAGCCGGACTCGAACCAGCAGTCGAACACTTCGCTGATGCGCTCCATCTTCCCGCCCGGCGTCTTCAGGGAAGGGAAGGTGAGCTGGTCGATCGACTCGCGGTGCAAATCCTTGATCGAGCCTGCGGGCAGGCCCGCGCGCTGCTCGAGCTCGGCGACGGAGCCGATGCACTCGAGCTCGTTCGGATCCTTGTCGCAGCGCCAGACCGGGATCGGCGTGCCCCAGAAGCGGTTGCGGCTGAGGTTCCAGTCGCGCGCGTTCTCGAGCCAGTTGCCGAAGCGGCCGGAGCCCACGTGCTCGGGCACCCAGTGCAAGGGCCGGTTGTTCTCGACGAGCGCTTCCTTGATCTGCTCGACCTTCATGAACCAGGTCGACAGCGCCATGTAGAGCAGGGGCTGGTCGGTGCGGTAGCAGTGCGGGTAGGCGTGGACGATGGTGTCTTGGTCGACGACCTTGCCCTCCGCCTTGAGCTTTTGGATGATGCCCTTGTCCGCGTCTTTCGCGAACTGACCGGCGAAATCGCTCACGCGCTCGTCGAAGATGCCGGTGAGCCCCATGGGGCGGAGCACGGGCAGGCCCTCTTTCAAGCCCACCTGATAGTCGTCCTCACCGAAGGCGGGCGCTTGGTGGACGATACCGGTACCGGAGTCGGTGGTGACGTACTCGGCCGCGACCACGCGAAAGCACCAGCGCGATCCGTCGTCCTTCGTCTTCTTGTCGGCGAAGTAGCTGAAGAGCGGCTCATAGCGCTTGCCGACGAGCTCGCTGCCGCGCAGCCGCTCGAGCTCCGTCGTCGTGCCGACGCGACCGCGGGCCTGGTAGTCGGCGAGGCGGCTGGGCTCCAGGTAGGCGACTTCCCCCGTCTCGTCGACGCGCACCTTGGCGTATTCGACGTCGGGGTGCACCGCCAGCGCGAGGTTGCTGGGCAACGTCCAAGGCGTCGTCGTCCACGCCCACAGGTAGGCGTCCTCGTCTTCGAGCTTGAAGCGCAGCGTGACGCTCGGATCTTGCCGGCGTTTGTGGCCTTCTTTCTTGGTCACAGGGTCCCGCTCTTGCGGGCCCTGGGCGACCTCGAAGTTCGAGAGCGGCGTTCCGAGCGCGGGCGACACGGGCTGGATGCGGAAGCCCTCGTAGATCAGCCCTTTTTGCCAGAGCTGCTGGAACACCCACCAGACCGTCTCCATGAACTCCGGGTCCATGGTCTTGTACTCGTGCACGAAGTCGACCCAGCGACCCATGCGACGCACGGTGGCCTCCCACTCGCGCGTGTAGCGCTGCACGCTCTGGCGGCAGGCGGCGTTGAACGCGGGCACCCCGAAGGCTTCGATCTCGGCCTTGCCGCCCAGGTTGAGCTCTTTCTCGATCAGGCTCTCGATCGGCAGACCATGACAGTCCCAGCCGAAGCGGCGCTCGACGTCGAAGCCTTGCATCGCGAAATAGCGAGGCACGATGTCCTTGATCGTGCCGGCGAGCAGGTGCCCGTAGTGGGGCAGACCGGTCGCGAAGGGCGGGCCGTCGTAGAACACGAACGCCTTGCGGCCCTGGGGGGCCAGGCTCTTCTGCTCGGTGCCGTGCTCGTCCCAGAGCGCCAGAATCTCGTGCTCGAGCTTCGGCAGATGAAACTCGGCGACGGGCTCTCGGAACGTGGACTTCGCGGCTTCGGACATGGCTGAGGCGCGCGAATGTAATGCTTGAGCTGCCGTCAGGCCAGGCCCCGAGCGCGCCGCCGCCAGTGAAGGCGGATGGGATGCGCCCGCCGGCCTGATCAGGCGCGTTCGACCGCTAGCGGGGCGCCGCTTCGGCGTCGCTCGGGCTCATTTCGGAACGTCGGGGACGGTGTCGCAGCCGAGCAGGATTTGGAGGCCCGCCATCGGATCGGCCGTCACCGCGCTGCACGTCTCCGGGCACAGGAAGATGCGCGTCGGATTGCGGCTGTCGTCGTAGTACCAGCCTTCGGGGCCCTGGCAAGACTGCTCGTTCGCGACCTGCCGGAGAGTCGTCTTCTGACCGCTGCCGGCCGTGAAGTTCACGTTGATCTGGCCCGGATTGATGGTGTCGCCGTCCTTCGGCTCCGGCATCGCAAAATCGCAGCTGAGGACCTCGCCGCGGATCGCTCCGAGCGCGTCGAGCAGCTCTTGCTCGGTGTTGGCGCCGTCCGCCACGAAGATGCCTTCGCGCGTGCCGCCGGCCTGGGCGATGCGATCCATATCCCGCTCTTGGGACCCGGTGAGGCCGATGGCGTAGGTGCGAATGTCGTTTGCGGCGAGCGCGTCGGCTGCGAGCGCCGCGATGTCGTCGATGTCGTCGTCGCAGCCGTTGGCTTCGCCGTCGGTGACGAGCACGACGACGCTGTTTTGGTCTGGCGAGCTCGCGCGCTGCGCGGCTGCCCACTGCAAGGCGCCGCCCAGCGCGGCGGAGATGGGGGTGCCTTGGCCGGCCATGCCGGGCGCTGACGACTGGGTGGCCGTGATCAACGCCTGCTCGTGCGCGTCGCCCGGGGCTGGGGCCGCCGTGAGCGCGCCCAAGCCTACGAGGGGCGTGGCGCACGCATCGAGGCGGCAGCCGCGTTGGTTGCAGCCTGCGACGGGCTCATCGTGGGGGAAGAAGCGCAGGGCGAGCTGGAGCCCGCCCGCCTCGGGGGTCGCGAAGAACGCGGAAAGCGCGGACGACGTCAGCTCCCAACGCGTCGCGCCCTGGTTGTTGGCGGCTTGGTTCATCGACGAGGAGCGATCGAACATCACGAACATGTTCACGCCCGAGAGCTTGGCGCTGGCGGTTCCAGTCGCGCAGGCGGACTCGGGCGTGATGACGGGCCCGCCGGGGCCGTTCGCGCCAAGCCCGCTGCTCCCCCCCAGGCTGGGACCTCCGCCCGACGACGGGGGCCCGCTACCCTTTTTTCCGCCATCGACCTCGCTGCCGTCGGCTCCGCCGCACGCGGAGGCGAGAACGCCACATACGATGAGGGCGCTGAGAGGGGCTACGATGGTGCGCATGGGACAAGTCCTCACTGGTAAGGGCCCCGAAGCGATGTGCATCAGGGCGTAGGATCCCTGATAGGTACCCGCAGTATGAAGCCACCAGGCGCTCCCACCTACGAAAAACGGGGCAGATTGGGCCTTGTCGGCATTCCGGGCGCGCGGCAAAGCTTGATTGTAACTGGCAATGAACGGCCCGGAGCCGACCCGATTGCGTCGCTGACGCTGCGCCTAGCGAGGCGGGTGGCACAAGGCTGTCTCGATCCAGGCTGCTAGTTTGGGTATCGTGATGCTTCTCATGACCCCGAGCGAGAAGAACATCGTCAAGTCGTTGGTCGCGGTGGCCTGGGCCGACGGCAAGGTCGCGGCGCCGGAAGCGGGCGTCATCGAGGGCATGCTGTGCGGCTTCGATGCTACCGAGGACGAAGAGCGCGAGATCTTGCAGTACGCGAAGCAGAAGCGCACCCTCGCCGACGACGCGCCGATCCAGGAGCTGAGCCGCGAAGACCGTGAGCTCCTGCTGGCCAACGCGGCGCTCTTGACGCACGCGGACGGCGAGCAATCCCCCACCGAGCAAGCGCTCCTGACCAAGCTGATCGGCATGCTCGAGCTGTCGGACGCCGACGCCCGCCAAATTTTGGAGTCGGTCCAAGACGGAGCCCTGACGCTCTCGAGCAAAGCGCTGGAGTAGCAGTCAGCGGCCAGCGCCACTAACAGCGCCCTAGCCAGTACGCATCGTGCGACTCAACGCAAGCGACGACACGTCGTAGCGCCCCAACAGAACGCTGATCGACGACACGCGTCGTAACCCTCCCCGCACCAGCTCACCCTCCCTGTTATCTCGCTCTCGCTCTCGCTCTCACTCTCACTCTCGCTCTCGCTCTCGCTCGCTCTCCCTCTCGCTCGCTCGCTCTCGCCCTTCCTACCTTCCCCCCTTCCTGTTGCTCTCGCTCGTTCAGCCGGGCGTTATTTGGCGCGGAGGTTGACGCTCGTCAGCGTGGGCGGCGGCACCAGTGATTGGCCGCGGCCAAAGCCGGAAATGCCGCCGGAGACGATGAAGGTCATGACCTCGGAGCTGGGCGCGTCGAGCAGCTCCACCTGGTCGCGCGGCACCACCGCGAGCTGCCCCGCGAAGTTGTAAGCCTGCGGAAAATAGACGGCCACGAAGTCGGGCAAGCCGAGCGCGTGCAACCCGTCGCGCGTCACGAAGCCGAGCATGCGCGCTCCGCCGGGGGTGAGCTGGACCGCGGCGGGCCGATCGAAGCTCTTGTGATCACCGACGAACGCGCGAATCAGGTCCTTGATCGAGTTGTAGAGCAGCTTGACGAGCGGCATCCCCGACAGGAACCGGTCCGTCATTTGAAAGACGCTCTTGCCGACGACGTTCGAAGTCAGCAACCCCACCAACGTCACCAGCGACACCGTGAGCAAGATGCCGACACCGGGGATGCCGACCGGCAGCAGCTGATCGATGAAGCGCAGCGCGATGTAAACGATGTATCCGGTGATCGCCAGCGGCACGAGCACGAGGCAGCCACGGATGAAGTAACGAACGAGCCGCTTACCCATCGCGGGACCCTAGCAGGGCCAGCGCCGGGCGGTCGAGCGGTCGAGCCGCTCGGTGTTCTACGGACTGTCCGACTGCAGCCGCGCCATGCGCTCGAGCCCCTCGAGGCGCTGCAGCACGAAGCGCTCGGTCGGGGAGAGCGACTCGGCGACCAGGCGTAGCGAATCGACGTAGTCGCGTAAGAGCGCGCGATCGAGCCCGCGCAGGCGACCGACGAGCGTGTACATCTCGTCGACGATGGGCAGCGGCATCGGCTGAGCGAGCGCGCGGTAGAGCCGCACCGCGAAGTCGACCCAGTTGGCCTTGCCGGTGGCCGCTGATAGCTTCAGCGCGTAGCGGGCAGCCGTGCGCGCGATGTCCGGCGGAACGCCGCGCCCCGTGCTGGCGTCTGCCAGCGCTGCGACCAAGTGAGTTCCGATGAGGTGCTCGGCTTCGTCGCCGCGCCCGAGCGCCAGCGCCTTGTCGACCACGCCGCTCAGCAACTGAAACGCGTCCGCGCGTCGCGTGGCGACGGAGACGTCATCGTCGCTGAAGCTCGGCAAGCCCGGCGTCTGATCGGGCCGCACCGGGCGCATGTCCGACGCCTTCTCTTTGCGCTCTACGGGGCGCTCTACTGGCTCCTGGAGCTGAATCAGCGTGAACGAATCGTCACCGATCGTGATGACGTCGCCGGGTGAGAGCGCCTTGGCGCCGGTGATACGCTCGCCGTTGACGAACACACCGTTGCGGCTGCCGTGATCGGCCACGTCCACGCCCGTTTCGGTGAGGCTGAAGGTAGCGTGCCGCCGCGAAACGAGCGCACCGACCAGCGGGATGTCGGCCGTCGACGAGCGTCCGGCCGTCGTGAGGCGTGTCTTCAGACGAATCTCGCGGGGGCCGAAGCGCAGCGCGAAGAGCGGGCGCGCGCGTTCACGCAGACCGCTGTCTGCGGGCGTGTCGAGCTCGAGCGCCTTGCCGCTCATGAGCTACTTGCATAAATGAATCGCGCACTCGCGTCTACACACGGCTACATGTCAGTCTATGATCACATTTCCACTTGCTGCGACGCGTTATTACCGTCACAGCGTTTCGCGCCCGCGAGCCTCGCCTCTGGTTGCTAGCTCTGGCTGCTAGCCCGCCGGCGGTGAGCTCGGCACGCCAGCGAAGCGCGGATAGCTGCCCAGCACGCGCACCATCGCGCCGGCGGACTCGAGTCGCTCGAGCGCGCGCGCAACCGCCGGATCTTCGCGGTGCCCTTCGAGGTCGGTGAAGAAGGCGTACTCCCACAGTTGACCGCGCAGCGGGCGCGACTCGATGCGCGTCAGGTTCAGCTGCTCTTCGTCGAAGATCTCGAGCACGCGCCGCAGCGCCCCTCGCTCGTGGTGAGTCGTGAACACGAGCGTCGTCTTGTCCTTGCCCGTCGGCCGCGTGAGCTCGCGCCCGACGATCACGAAGCGAGTGGCGTTGCCTTCGTGGTCCTGAATCTTCTCACGCACGACCACGAGCCCCAGCTCGGCGGCGAGGCGGCTGCCCACCGCGGCCGTGTGAGGATCGGTCAGCGCGTCTTGCGCGGCGGCGGTCGTCGACGGGGCCACGACGACCTCGGCGTGGGGCAGGTTTCGGCGCAGCCACTGCTTGCACTGCCCGAGCGGCTGCGGATGAGAGGTGACGCGCCTGATGGCAGCGAGCTCGGCCGTCTTCGCGAGCAGGCACAGCTCGACGTCGAGCACGAGCTCGGCGGAGATGGTCAGGTCGCTGTCGAACAGCGCGTCGAGCGTGGCGTTCACGCCGCCCTCGGTAGAGTTCTCGATGGGCACGATCGCGAGGTCGGCTTCGCCGCTGGCGGCCGCCTCCACCGCGTCGGGGATGGTGCGCGTCACGACGAAGGTCGCTCGATCCGCGAACAGCGCGAGCGCCGCCGCGTGCGAGAAGCTCCGTGGCGGACCCATGTACGCGACTCGCAGCGGCGGCGAGGAGGCGGGCATCAAGCGCGCGTCTCGATGATGGTGCGAAGCACGGACGCGGCGTGAATGCGGGCGTAGTCTCTCCAGCCCGCGATGTCGGACACGCCTTCGACGATGGCCGCCCACGGATCGGCCTGCTCACGCAGGCGGCGCACCGTAGCCGTCACGCGCTCGAGCGGCATGCGCTCGCGCACGCCGCGCGGCAAGCTGCCGTAGAGCACGCCCGCGCAGGCCGTGATGGCGAGCTGCAGCTCACCGGCGCCGCGCGGCGTTTCGCGGATCGCGGTGTGCGCGCGCTGCACGACCTTCGCGATCTTGTAGAGGTCTTGCTCGGTCACGCCGCCGAGCGAGAACGCGGCCCAGCTGCGGGCGATGGCCGTTTCTTCGATCGGCGTCACGTGGCCGCGCTTGATGCGAAATTCCAGCCAATCCGCGAGCGCGCGCGCGGCCCGCATCCACTCGGGGGCCGCGGGCGGAAGCGACTCGCGCATGCGCCGCACTTCGCGCTCGATGCGCTCCGTCGAGTCGGGGGCGTCGGGGCTGGTGGTGAGCGCCGCCAGGTCCGACGCCGGCGGCTCGAAGTCGCTGACGGTGCGCTCGGGGTCCGCGGGGAACGGCTGGCCCTCCCCGAAGAGCGGCCACGTGATCTCCAAGTTGCGCTGTTGATGGGACATGAGCGGCGCGCGTGCGCTACGCGCTACTTGAGGATGTCCATCAACGGCTGCAAGCGGAGCGCGAGGCTCATGTCTCCTTCGACCTTCAGCTTGCCCGTGAAGAACAGCTGCTGGCCGTTGGCCTTACCCTCGCTCAAGTCCACGAAGTCTTGGGCCGTCATGCGGATGGTGCACTCGGCCGCGCCGTCGCCCTCGGTGACGCCCGGGTTGTCCTTCAGGTTGACGATGAAGTCGCCTCCGCCATCGCCCTCGAGAATGAACTTGAAGATCGCGCCGATCGCGCTGGCTTGCGCCTTGTTTTCGGCGATCTTGGCCCCCATCTGCTTCAGCTTTTCCGCGGCGGTCGTCATATGGCTCTAGCTCCTCGAAAGTTTCGCGAAGCCGGATAATCCCCACGTCGGCTCGTGAGCGTCAACAGACTCGCGCGCGCGAGGGCCGGCGGGGCCGAGATTTCTCCGCGGCCGCAGCGACCCCGGCGGCCGCGACTAGGGCGTGTCCCTGAATTGGGATTGCTCGCGCGTGCCCGTAAACGTGCCCGTGCCCGTGCCCGACGGTCCGTGAGGGGTCGTGGGGCCCGTTTGTTGGTAGGCCCAGGTTTGTGGCGCGGGCCAG